>JAOZQB010000055.1 GCA_029932445.1 Bacteroidales bacterium
AAATAATAAATACAGCTTTTTGTATGTTTAAAATTGAGAAATGTTTATTTTGCAAATAAATAAAAAAAATAAAATGACCGTGATTAAAAAATTATTAAATTATACAACGAAATAATTATTTTATCAAGGTAAATTCCAAAAGACCCTTAAAATATAAAATTGTACACATGAAAATTTATTCAAAAACAGGTGACAAAGGAAAAACATCACTGTTAAGCGGAGAACGTGTTGAAAAATCGGATATTCGGATTAATGCATACGGCACAATTGATGAATTAAATTCATTTATCGGTTTTTTGAATACGCTTGAATTATCAGAACGGCATAAGATATTTCTGAAAGAAATTCAGAATAAGCTATTTAATTTAGGATCATTATTGGCTGTAAGAAAGGCGGTTTCTTTTAAAATTCCCGAAATTAAGGAGGATGATATTTTATTGTTGGAGAATGAAATAGATTACTTAAATAAAGATATTCCTAGTTTGAAAGAATTTATTATTCCGGGTGGTGATATTGTTTCGGCACAATGTCATATATGCAGAAGCGTATGCAGAAGAGCTGAACGATTGGTTGTTGAAATAGGAGAAAAAGAATCGGTAAATAATTCAGTTGTAAAATTTTTAAACAGACTTTCAGATTATCTTTTTGTACTTGCCAGAAAAAATACTTATGAAAAACATTTGTCTGAAACTGTTTGGAAGCCCTGAAAATAAAGGGACTGAAAGCTTTTCAAAAAAAAATTTTTTCATTTGTTTTTTTTTATATATTTGCAATCCCAAAAAAGCAGATACATTAACCTAAATTAATATTAATAATATGTATTGGACATTAGAATTAGCATCAAAATTAGAAGATGCACCATGGCCCGCAACAAAAGAAGATTTAATTGATTATGCGATACGTTCGGGAGCCCCTTTGGAAGTTATAGAAAATCTTCAGGAAGTTGAAGATGAGGGTGAAGCTTATGACAGTATCGAAGATATTTGGCCGGATTATCCCAGCAAAGATGACTTCTTTTTTAATGAAGACGAATATTAAAAAGAAAAAATAAGAGCGATTTTTAATCGCTCTTATTTTTTATTCGGATCTTTTATTTCTTCGTTTTTTAAATCTTCTTTTGCTGTATTCTCATTTTCTGAAGAAGTTTCGTTCAGCTGTTGTTTTTGTGCTTCTTTCCAAATAAATATATCTTCTTTTTTTAAAGGCCGGTTTTGTTCTTCCCATTTAAAGCCGGATAATGTTGTTTCCGATTGAGTTAAAGTTAGGGGCGGATGTATTTTACCCTTTGGTTTTTCATAAAACCAAATTTTATCTAATTTATTATCTTTCAGGTAAATATCCATGTTTTTACAATCAATGAAATTCACTCCTATTAACTTGTTATCATCATCTCTGATAAAATACACAGATTTTCCGTTTCCTTTTACATCAACTTCCGACACTTTTTTATCATCAATATAGGCCGTCATTTCATCGCCGAAAATTTGATTAAAACGAACAGAGTCGGATTGTGAAATAATGAAAGCATTTTGAATCATATCAATTTCATCGACTTCATTTTTGTATGTTTGAATTTCAATATAATCGGCAGTAAGTTGATTGGAATCTGACCACATAACCGGGTTTGTATGCATTTCAAAAACGGAATCAAGAAGATTATATACCAATGAATCACACATTGATTGAAAGTCCGATTTATATGTTTTAACATGATGAAATGCTAAAATTATCCTGAAAACGTGTGCTGTATCATTCACAATTACAGAATCTTTATACGATTGAAGTGTATCTGCATGCATAAATAAGGAATCATTCTCGGCAACTTGTATAAACCGGGCACTGTCAGTCATTAAAAAGAACCCGTTATTTTCATTATAAAAACCGTTGTTTCCTTTTAATAAAACATTTTGAATGCTGTCTTTGAAAGTGACGTTTTGAAATGCTTTTCCGATTCCCGAATTTCTGTTATAATAAAGACTGTCACCCAGCAGTTTTTGTTCATTATTTTTGAAATAAGCATTTTTATTAAACTGTGAGATATTTTTATTGTGATCGTACCAGCCGTTTTCGCAATAAATATAATTAGAATCACTGATAATCTCAGTGGGACCGATGAAGTATGAGATTTTAGTTTGGGTATTGTGCTTTAAAGTGTCTGAAAACATCTTAAACCTCGGATTCGTCACTTCAACATTCTTTTTAAAAAAGAATTCATTATCATCGACAAAATAATATCCGAAAACACTTTTTAACGTGTCTTCTCCGTTAACGGTAATTCCGTTATTATAGTAGTAACCGATATTTTTATCCAGGTCATAATCCAAACTGTCGGTTTCTAATAATAAACTGTCTTTTTTTAAAATAACATGATTACGTACTTTTGCATATTTATCTTGTCCGGAATAGTGCAAAGTATCACCGTATAAAAAAACGGTATCCTCGAGATTTTTACCCGGTTTAATTAATCGAACATTTCCGAATGCATCAAAATAATTTGTTTCATAATTAAATAATGCACTGTCGCAAAACATGATTGAGTTTTCATGTTTAAATACAACACTGTCAGTCAGTATTTTAATGTCAGGACCCAGGTTTTTGGTCGTAAACAGATATTTGGAATCAAAATCAATTTTAGTTTGAGAAAAAACCAAGTTGAAATTAAGGATAAACAATATGAAAAACAGTGTTTTTTTCATTATTCGGAAAATGTATCCTTTATTTACGGAATAATTTAAAGTAATTTATTTATTATTGCATCAACGCTTATACCTTCTGCTTCCGCTTTGTAATTTCTTACAATTCGATGTCTTAAAACAGCGGGAGCTACGGCTTTAACATCTTCAATATCAGGTGCATATTTTCCGTTGATTGCGGCATGAGCTTTCGCCCCGACTACAAAATACTGTGATGCTCTGGGTCCGGCACCCCATTCCAAATATTGATTCGCCCATTCATGTGCTTTTTCGGTTCCGGGTCGTGTAAGTGATGCTAAATTTACGGCATATTGCAATACATTGTTATTAATCGGAATACGACGAATTAATTTTTGAAAATAAATAATTTCTTCAGCTGATAAAATGGTATTTAACGAAACAGTATTTTCTGTTGTTGTATTTTCTACAATAGTAATTTCATCTTCAAAAGAAGGATAATCTAACCAAATATTAAACATAAATCGGTCAAGTTGTGCTTCCGGAAGGGGATACGTTCCTTCTTGTTCAATCGGATTTTGTGTTGCAAGGACAAAAAACGGTTTTTCCAGTTCATATTTTGTTCCGCCTGCAGTAACATTTCTTTCTTGCATGGCTTCAAGTAAAGCTGCTTGTGTTTTCGGGGGCGTTCGATTTATTTCATCCGCTAAAATAACATTTGCAAATAAAGGCCCTTTGATGAATTTAAATTTTCTGTTTTCGTCTAAAATTTCTGTTCCTATAATATCCGAAGGCATTAAATCGGGCGTAAATTGTATGCGTTTATATTTTAAACCCAGGACTTGTGCTAAAGTATTTACCAATAATGTTTTTGCTAAGCCGGGAACACCCACCAATAAACAGTGACCGTTACTGAAAACGGATAATAAAACTTCTTTTACAACATCATCTTGTCCGAAGATTACTTTCTTAATTTCAGTTGAAAATCTTTCATAAACATTTTTTAAAGCATCAACAGCTTCAACATCATCTTTGTAATTATTCATAGATAAATAAGTTTTTTAAAAAAAGGTTTATTTTGCTAACCAACCTTTATATTTAAAATCACAATTATAGAATGAGTCGTCAATTTTGATATAAGTTGTTTTTTGTATTTTTTTAATCCAATTACTGATTAATTCTGTTTTTTTATGTGCCTTGGTTAAATCACTGATTTGTTGATAATCTGTATTAATATCTGCAATATGCGGTTCTGTTTTGTTTAAAAGTTTCACTATTTTAATTTCCGGTTTTCCTTTCATGCTTGTGCTTTCAAAGGGTTCGGAAATTTCACCGGTTTTCATTTGTTTTAATATGTAATTGGTTGCGGGATCTAATTGGCTGCTTGTAAATTCTGAAGTTCCCGTATAAGGATTGACTACTATGCCGTTACTTTTTCCGGATTCTTCGTCATCGGAATAAAGCAAAGCCGCTTCTTCAAAAGTAATTTTACCGCTTCTGATACTTTCTGCGATGCTGTCAAGTTTTGCTTTTGCTTTAATTTTTTCTGCCGTTGTAGGTTTCGGTATTTTCAAAATATGTTTAATATGAATACGTTCACCTTTTCTGCCCAGATATTGAATGATGTGATAGCCGTATTCTGTTTTTACGATATCTGATATTTCACCGGGTTTATCTAATTCAAAAGCAACAGCTGCAAATTCGGGAACTAAATCGCCTCTTCTGATCCATCCTAAATCACCGTCTTTTTGTGCAGATGCTAAATCATCCGAATACAAACTTGCCAGAAATGAAAAATCTTCACTTTTTTCAGATCTTTCTTTATATTCTTGAAGTGATTTTTTTATTTGTTCGATTTGACTGTCTTTTATTTTCGGATGAATAACAATTTGAGCTAATTCAATTTTTGATTCTATCAAAGGCAGACTGTCTTTCGGAAGACTTTTAAAAAATTTCTTGACTTCTTGCGGAGTTACGGAAATATCACCCGAAATTGTTGATTCCATTTGTTGGGCAATTAACTGATCTTTTATGATTTCTCTGAAATGACTTTCAATTTCTGAATACGGTTTATTAAAATATTTTTCCATGGCTTCTCTGCCTCCCATTTGTTCTTCAAACATCATCATTCGTCTTTGAAGTTCACCGTCAACTTGCATATCAGAAACTTCAACACTGTCAAGACGTGCTTGATTTACCAAAAGAGCTTGGTACAGAAGTTCTTCAAAAACAAAACATTTTAAATTGTCTCCGTGATTTTCGCCTCTTGATTTATATTGCATGGCCATGGATTCAACATCGGATTTTAAGATTATTTTTTGACCGACGGTTCCGACTATTTTATCAATCATTTTTTCTTGGGCAAAACCCGACAGTGCGGTAAATAAAACCGCAGCTGATAAAAGTATTTTTTTCAGTATCATCATTTTATTTAATATAAACTTTGATTCTGCCGTTCTTTACGGCATTTTTAAAAATTTTATTTTCTAATTTATTAATTAAATTACTTTTTCGTTTGTTTAAAATAATTATTTTTATTTTGTCTTTAGCGAATTCAAGCGGCATTTTCTGCCCTTTTAATTTATACTCTTTAAAATATACAAAATATACAAAGTTATTATCTCTTGTTTGAATACGTTTATTTAAATTTACTACGGTTTCGGCATTGTTTAAAGAAATCGGTAATAAATTTGAAATAATCGATAAATCATTCCATTTTTTAGAAAAATTAAAATAATCTTCAGCATTATTTTCAGCATATTCTTTCATCCTTTCAATTGCATCGTCCTCATTAGACAGGAAATATTTTTTGAATGTGTTTACGTTTTCATTGTTGTTAAATTTGTAATAATATGCTTTAACAATATCATTATTTAAAGTAAAACTTTCCGGATATTCATTATAATAAGATTCAATTTGAACATTCGTAATATTCGTATCCAGATTTTGTTTGATATATTCTTGCTTATATTTTTCAATAAAAAGAGATTCTCTGTATTCTTCAACAATATAATCAATATCTTTTTGATTCTCGGAAAGATTTATTTCCGCTCGGTTTAATAAGGTTTGTTTTCTTACCCATAAATCAACTTTATTTTTTAAAATTATTAAACTGTCAGATTTATTAATTCCTTTAGGGATGATATCTTGAATGTCTTCTAAATATAATTTGTTCCCGTAAACAGATGCCAATTCCGTTTTATGTTCGTCTTTTTTACAAGAAAAAACAAAAAGTAATGTTGTGATTAAAAGTATATAACGAAATTTTTTCATAATAGTTACAAATTATCAGAACTGTTATTGTTTAATAAACGATGTTTTTATTTTATTCAATTCCTCTTTATTGACGGTAACGGGATATTTCTTTTTTAATTCCGATAACCATTTTTTTTCAAGATAGTTTTGATAGTCTGAAATAACGATACCTCTTATTTCATCAAAGGGTTTCCCTTTTGATATTTTTTTATCGTTAATTGCGATTATCAAATTGTCTTTAGGAAAATCAATCACATTTTGTTTGTTTGGGTTATTAAATATTTTATCCGCATAAATGTTTTCTCCTTTTGTGAAATTTCCGGCATCAATCAAAGCAAATCTGAGTGTATCTCCTTTGCTCATTTTTTGAACCAAAACACTGTCGGTATATTTTGTTCTTGAAGCTTTTAACCGGTTGATTGCTTTTTTGGCATCTTTTGCTTTTTGATATTTAAAAACGGAAATATTATAATTTATTTGTTTACTGTATAAGGAGTCGTAATTGGAATTATAATATTTTTTCAAACCGATTGTATCTTCTGAAGCTTTATCCCAAATTTCTTTTTTCATTAAATCAAATAATAACATTCCGTCATGATATTCTTTTAACAGATAACTGAATGCCGGTTTCGTTTTTTCCAAATTAGTTATTTCGGTTTCAGAAAGGGTAGTATAAACAAAGTCTTTGAAATAATTATTTACGAAAGTTTTTAAATCAGAATTTTTTGTTCTTTTTTGATTTTCTTCAATATATGCGGCAAAATTTCTGTCAGAATAATTTTTCCCGTTTAAGCTAAATAAAACCTTGTCCGTTTTTTTAGTTACGGGCATTTTCCATTTTCCGACAAATACTGTTGAATCTAATAAATCAATTAATATTTCCGGAGAGTTAAGTTCTTTATAGTTAAAAGTTTGTTTAAGTTTGCTTGTAACAAATTGTTTTACGATTTCTTGTCGAACTTTATCACTTTCAACGGTTTTTCTTATTTTATCGTTGTTTTTTTCAGTTTCTTCAGGAGGCCGTTTTGAAATAAGTTTAATAATATGCCATCCGAAACGAGTTTTTACGGGTTTGCTGTAATCACCCTTATTTTGTAAAGCAAAAGCAACTTCTTCAAATTCGGGAACCATTCTGCCTGTTGAAAATTCAGGTAATTCTCCGCCTTTTTTTGCAGATGCTTTATCGTCAGAAAGTTTAGCTAATTCTTCAAATTTACCGCCGTTTTGCAGTTGTAAATAAATACTGTCAATTTTATTCTTTTTTATTGTTTTCAAAGAATCTGAAAGATTATCGGAAGCACTTATCATAATATGAGCAACTTTGACGAATCCGTGTTCCGGTCTCATATCGGCAATTTTAACTAAATAATATCCGAAATTAGTTCGAATAGGCATTGATAAATCTCCTTTGTTAGCTTTAAAAGTAAAATTTTGAATATTGTAGGGAATTTTCAGAGGTTTTAAGAAAGATAAATGGCCTTTATTTTTTGAAACACTTCTGTCGTCAGATGATTTAACGGCAACGGTCTCAAAATTTTCACCTTGGAGAATGCGTTCACGAATTTGCAATGATTTATTATAAGCTTTTAAAGTATCTTCAGGAGATGCATTTCGAGGAAGTTTTGTGAATATAATATCTAATTTTACTTCTTTTTTATTTCTTTGAAGGGCTTCGTCTGTTAATTCTTTCCATTTAATATTTTCAGTAAGATAAGGTTTTGCAAGTTGTGATTTGTAACCGGCAAGTTCTTTTTTAAAAGCAACAGCTGTATCCATTTTTAAATTTTCCGCTTCCGTAACTTTTAGTTTAAAATTTATGAAAAGTTTTAAATATTCGTCAACGGATTCTTTGTTGATGTTATCGGCATTATTTTTTTTATAAATATACAAAAATTCATCTCCTGAAATTTTTTTATTTCCGATTGTCAGGAGTGTTTCATTTGTTTGTGAAAAACCGGATAGTGAAAAAAATATTAAAACTGCTGTTAATTTGATCGTTTTCATTTTCATTTAATTTTATATTATTTTTTTTATTTATCTTCTGCTGTAATTCGGTGCTTCTCTCGTTATGGTAATATCATGCGGGTGATTTTCAGTAACTCCCGCTGATGTTATTTTTACAAATTTTGCATGATGTAAATCTTCAATTATTTTTGTTCCGCAATAACCCATGCCGGCTCTTAATCCGCCTGTAAGTTGGTTTAATACTTCGTGTAATGTTCCTTTAAACGGAACTCTTCCGGAGATTCCTTCAGGTACTAATTTTTTAACATCTTCTTCAGTATCTTGAAAATACCTGTCTTTTGAACCTTCCTGCATGGCTTCCACAGATCCCATTCCGCGATAGGTCTTAAACTTACGACCTTGATAAATTATTGTGTCACCCGGAGATTCATCAACGCCTGCAAGTAATGATCCTACCATGACTGAGGATGCTCCTGCTGCCAATGCTTTGACAATGTCACCTGAATAACGAATACCGCCGTCGGCAATGACCGGTATTCCTGTTGATTTTAAAGCATCTGAAACATTATAAATGGCTGATAATTGAGGAACCCCGACACCGGCAATAATCCGTGTTGTGCAAATAGATCCCGGTCCGATACCTACTTTAACGGCGTCTGCTCCGGCTTTGGCCAAATCTTTTGCTGCTTGTGCCGTAGCAATGTTTCCTACGATAAAATCAATGTTTTTGTAACGTTTTTTTGCTTCTTTTAAAGTATTAATAACACCTTTTGAATGTCCGTGTGCCGTATCAATTACAATAGCATCTGCTCCGGCTTTGTATAAAGCATCTATTCTGTCAAAAACATCATTAGTAACGCCTACACCTGCAGCAACTCTTAATCGACCCTTATCATCTTTACAAGAATTGGGACGATCTTTTGCTTTTGTAATATCTTTATAAGTTATTAAACCGACCAGTTTATAATTTTCATCAACAACGGGCAGTTTTTCAATTTTATATTTTTGAAGAATTTCTGATGCTTTCTCCAAATCTGTTGTTTGTGATGTTGTTATCAAGTTTTCGGAAGTCATTACATCTTTAATCTTTCGCTTAAAGCGTTTTTCAAAACGTAAATCTCTGTTGGTAACAATGCCGATGAGTTTTTGATTAGCTTCAACCACCGGAATTCCGCCGATTTTATATTTCTTCATTAATATCAAAGCATCCTCAACCGTTTCTTCCGGTGAAATCGTAATCGGGTCGATTATCATTCCGTTTTCGGCACGTTTTACTTGTTTCACCTGTTGAGCTTGCCGTTCAATACTCATATTTTTATGAATAACCCCGATACCGCCTTCTCGTGCAATGGCAATAGCAAGCCAAGCTTCTGTTACTGTATCCATTGCAGCCGAAATAATGGGTGTATTCAAATCGATATTTCTGCTGAATTTTGATTGAATATTCGTTTCTCGCGGTAATACTTCCGAATATGCGGGCAAAAGCAGCACATCATCAAAAGTAAAGGCCTCGGAATTGATTTTTTCTGATGTAAAAGACATGCTTATATTTTAGAAAGAATATAAATTGTAAATATTAACCGACAAAAATATAAATAATTGCTTTATAATGTATAATTTTCGGAATTAATACATATTTGATTTCAGTAATATCAAAATTTGCCGGATAATGGAAAATAATATTTTATACTCTGTGGGTTTATTCTTTAAACGATGATATTAACTTTGCAGTAAGCGTAAAGGTATTTGGTTCGATATTGTTGGTTTTATCAGGAATTGATTGGTTTATCAGAAGGAGGAGAAAAAGAAGAGAAACTAGGGACTAGTAATTAGTATTTAATAAATTAATATTTGATATGGCTATGGGAAAAATTATTTTTTTATTGACAAATATTTTGGTGTTTTTTAGTTGTGGTTCGCAAAGCGAAAAAGTTAAAAATGATACGCATAAAAGGAAATCGGAAATTAATGTTGTTTTGGGGAATTATGAAGTTTTACAAAGCAAAAACCGGCAAAAAGCAAAGGAAACCTTAATTGTTGTGATTGACCCGCACGGTAACGGGAAACTTGCTGTTTCTGAATTTAAAAAAATGACGGAAAATTTTGATTGTACGATAATCGGTTTGAATGATGTTGAAAATAATATTCCTGATTTTGAAGAAAAGATTAAGAATGATATCAATTCGGTAAAAAGTAATCTTGATTTAAAAATAAAACATCTTTTTATTGCCGGATTTTCCGGCGGGGCTCGAATGGCTTTTCAGTATGCTCTTTCAAATTCTGCTGCCGGTGTGCTAATGTGCGGAGCCGGAATAAATATGAAAAATATCGAAAGTTTAAAATTTCCGTCGGCAATGATTATCGGTACTCATGATTTTAATTTTATTGAGCAATATTATTCGCCGTATTCAGAAGTTGTTACTAATAATAAAGTGTTGACTTTGCTTTTTGAAGGCACACATGAATGGCCTCCTGAAGACAATATCTTAACGGCAATGATTTTTCTTTTTCAGAAAAACGGGATTAACTCCGGCAAACAAATTTCGGATTACAAAATACAAGCTGATGACTGTTTGAACAACAAAGAATACTTTAAAGCATTCAAATCGTATGAGGCATATTATAAAATGTGTAACGATGAAGAAAAAAAATCGGCAGAAACTGCTTTAAATAATTTGTTGAACAATTTGTCATTTAAGTCGTTTATAAAACAATACCAAGCATCATTACAAAAAGAAATTGACCGGAATAATAAGTACATTCAACTTCTGAATAAAAATGATTTAAGTTTTTGGCATGATGAAGTCTTGAAAATAAATCATTTAAAAAAATCTGAAAATGCACTTGAAGCAGCATCTTATGCACGAACAAAAGCGTATTTGGGTATTGCAATGTATTCTTTTGTAAACAGAGAAATTACAAATCCTTGGAGTAAAACGGTTGATAAATATTTGAAAATATATGAAATGCTTGAACCTGAAAATTCGGATTTATGGTTTTTTAAATCCGTAAGGGAAAAGCAAAAAAATAATTCCGCTTTAAGTGAAAAATATCTGAAACGTGCTTTTGCTTTCGGATTTAAAGACAGTATTAAAGCAAAAAAATACGGATTGATTAATGAATAATTGACAATGAACAAATGACAATGAATATTTTTTTATTCAGATATCGAAAAGTTGATATATTTATACTTTAATATTATAAGATGCTTGACAAAATATTATCATACGATTTAATCGATTATCACAGTATTCATATTACTACTGAAGGTTTACTGAAATTAATTATTGTTTGGTTAGTAACAAAACTTGTTCTGATCCTGATAAAAAAAGCATTTAAAATATCCGGAAAAAAACGCTCTCTTGAACCCGAAGAATGGATGACATTTTTTATCATTATTAAATATTTTATTTGGTTGATCGGAATAACCGTTATGCTGAACATTATCGGTGTGAATGTAACGATGTTGGTTGCCGGTTCTTCGGCATTATTAATCGGATTAGGAATTGGTATTCAGCATTTTTTGTATGATTTATTTGCCGGTTTAATTCTGCTTTTTGAGAAAAAAATAACCATCGGAACAATTATAGAATTATCTGAAGGAAAGGTAATTAAAATAACAAATGTAAAAATGCGCTTTTCGGAAGGGATTGACAGAGATGATATTCGAATTATAATTCCGAATTCAAAATTATTAAGTAATCAAATTAATTTTTGGGAGCATAACAGTTCAAAATCACGATTTTCTTTGGATATAGGCGTTGCATACGGCAGTAATCCTGAATTAGTAAGTGATTTAATTATGAGAGCGGTAACGGAGCATAAAGATTGCAGCAAAAACCCAAAACCTTTTGTTCGATTAGTTAATTTCGGTGATTCATCTTTAAATTTCACCTTGTTTTTTTGGAGCCAAAATAAATTCAGAATAAATCAGGTAAAAAGTGATTTGAATAAACATATTTTGAATTTGTTTACCGAAAATAACATTCAAATTCCGTTTCCGCAAAGGGATATTCATATTATTCAGGAAGTTAAGAAATAACGGAATACGTGATATATGAAACATAAATGATTAAAAATATTATTCCTTCTGTTCTTGTAATTGTTTTTTTCCCGATTAGAATTGTTGTCAGAAATAATAATATACTTGCAATTCCGGCAATGATTAAATCAAAATTTATTTGAGCATTAAACGGTAAAGGACTTATCGTTGCCGTTGTTCCGAGAATAAAGAAAACATTAAAAATATTAGAACCGATAATATTACCGATAATAATATCCGGTTTTTTCTTTCTTGCGGCAACAATTGAAGTTGCCAATTCAGGTAAGGATGTTCCTACGGCAATAATTGTCAGACCGATAACCCGTTCCGACATGCCCAATAGTTTTGCAATATTAACGGCACCGTCAATAAGGTATTTTCCTCCGAAATACAAACCTGTTAATCCGGCAAGTATAAAAAAAAGTGATTTCCAAAACGGTAATTCTTGAATATGTTCTTCAGTTTCTGCGGATAAATTTCCGTGTTTTGCAATTCCGAAAGTATATATTAAAAAAATAATTAAGAAACTTAACAAAATAAAACCGTCACTGCGTGAAATAAGGTTTGAATTTCCTTTATCAATAAGAATATCATTGGCAAGAATTCCTAAAATGATTATAGCAAGTAAACTGAACGGAATTTCTTTCCATTTTGTATTATTCTGAATATGAATGGGATATATAACAGCAGCAATACCGACAATTAAAAAGATATTACTGATATTACTTCCCAAAACATTCCCGACAGCAATATCCGTTGAACCTTTAATTGCGGAAAAAATATTAACAGTAAGTTCCGGTGCTGAAGTTCCGAATGCAACAATTGTAAGACCGATGACCAAATCATTAATCCCGAATTTTTTGGCAATTGCAGAAGCTCCGTTAACCAACCGGTCGGCACTGAAAATTATTAGTGCTGTTCCGCCGATTAAAAAAATAAAGTTTAACATAATTATTGATGTTTTAAAGTTCTATTTCGCAACTTACGGGATAATGATCCGAATAATTTTTCCGGATGCGTTTATACGATTTAGAAGTCATTTTTTTATCATACAATATAAAATCAATTCTGAACAGCGGTAAACTTTTTGCATAAGTATGCCCGATACCGATACTGCTTTCCTGAAAAGCATCTTTTAAATCATTTTTTAAGCTGTGATAAGTGAAAGAAACCGGAGTGTCGTTAAAATCTCCGCAAACAATAACAGGATAGGGTGATGAGGCAATATGAGGTACTAAAGTTTCAACTTCTCTTGCTCTGATTTGATAGGCATCAAGCAATTTTGAACCGATACCTTTTACACCCTCAATGTTTTTATCATTATTATTATCATTGATATTTTGCATAAATTCATAATCATTATCGCTTAAATGGATTGATGCTAAATGAATGCCGTAAACTCTTACGGTATCTCTTTGTTTGACAATATCTGCATAAATACACTTTTGTTTGGTGGTGCCGACATCAACAAAACCGCTTGAAATAATCGGATATTTACTGAAAATTGCATTCCCGGAATAACCGGTTTTATTTTTTGAAGATATGATATAATCTTTGGTTTTTTGAGCTTTTATTATTTTGCTTTGAAAATCAAACCCTTTTCGTGAATAAAATTCCTGCAAACAGATAACATCGGCATGTTCATTTGCAATAACATTAAACATATCATTTCCTGTATGATTTCCCGTCCAATTATATAAATCAAACATACGAACATTATAACTCATTATTTTTAACTGATTAACGGGAGCACTTATCACTTGTTTATTTCTGAAAGAATAATAATCATCAATTCGGTACCAACTCAGAAGCAACGCAACTAATGAAATAAAGAAATGAGGTTTTTTATAAAATATTCTGAACAAGAGAAATAAAAAATTGATTATTACCAGGAAAGGAAAAAATAAACCGGTTAAAGCCAAGTACGGAATGGTGTCCGGACTTATGAAAACAGATAAATCTGCAATGATAAGCAGAACGGCAAAAAGCCAATTCAGAAATACACCTGATTTAAAAAGAAGTTTTTTCAAAATTAAGTTTTATTATACTGCAATTCTAAAATAAACATCGTAAAAATACAAATTTAATTTATAAACTATTGTTTAGAAAAGTTATAAATTAGAATTTCGCACTTTATTTTTTTTATTATTAAGTATCAGAAACACAGCAAGTAATATATTGAAACAAATGAATTCCGGTTGATATGACAAATATCATAGATATTACTGTGAGTAATTCGGAATTTTACATCAGAAAAAATTAAAAAACCGATATTATATGGAATACACGGCAATACGAAACGAAAGAACACAATTACTGAATTATTTGTGGGATTTTCAGGACAAAAACGGTTATATCAGCACTTCAGATATCCGAAAGTTATCAAAAGAACTCGGAATTTCTTGGATAGAAATTGAAGGTGTCATCTCTTTTTATCATTTTTTTAAGAGAAAACCGACCGGAAAATATACGATTTATCTCAACAACAGTATCATTTCCGAGATTAAAGGTGTTAAAAAAATAAAGGACGCTTTTGAAAAAGAAACTGAGACTATTTTCGGAGAAACCGATCCGACCGGTACATTCAGTTTATTTGAAACTTCATGTATCGGTTTAAGCGAACATGAACCGGCTGCTTTAATTAATTTCCGACCCTTTATTAATTTAAGCCCGAAAAGAGTGAAAGATATTATTTCACATCTTAAAGCAGGTGGTGATATTGATACAATAAAAGATGAAATTACAGATTTTATCAGATACAAAAATGATAAGGGCGAACCTGTAATTTTTCGAGAATACAAAGTTGGTGAAAGTATCTTAAATTTGGTAAAAAAACACCCCGAAGAAGTTATTCAGGAAATTAAAGACAGCGGTTTGTCAGGCAGAGGCGGTGCTTTTTTTCCGACAGGTTTAAAATGGGAATTTGCTCGTCGTTCGCAAAGTATGCAAAAATATGTTATTTGTAATGCCGATGAAGGTGAACCCGGAACATTTAAAGATCGTGTATTATTAAATCAAATGCCCGGATTGGTTTTAGAAGGAATGATTGCAGGAGGATATACAATCGGTGCAACAAAAGGGATTATATATTTAAGAGCTGAATATCGATTTTTAAAGAAAAAAATACAAGATACCATTGATAATTTTTATCAAATTGGATTACTCGGTGAAAATATTCTGGGTAAAAATTTTGATTTTGATATCAGTATTATGTCCGGTGCAGGTGCTTATGTTTGCGGTGAAGAAACTTCATTAATTGAATCATTGGAAGGTAAAAGAGGCGGACCGAGAACAAAAGTATATTTTCCGGTTGAAAAAGGATATCTTGAAAAACCGACTATTGTAAATAATGTTGAGACTTTATGTGCAGTTGCAAGAATTATAGAATTGGGAGCAGACAACTATAACAATAAAGGAACTGAAGATTCAAAAGGAACAAAATTACTTTCAATTTCAGGAAATTGTAA
>JAOZQB010000233.1 GCA_029932445.1 Bacteroidales bacterium
TTTTTGAAGTAAAAAACAAAAAATATCATATTTTGAACAATATATACTTCTTATTTTTACTAAACTTCGTAATTCTTAAATCGTTAATCATTGTTCTATATTTAAATTTAGAAACTAAAGTATCTGCAATAAAATTGCAGAGTTTTAACTTAATAGTTTAAAATACAAAACCTTATATCTTATTTCTGACATTTGCAGGAACAACGGAATTATTTTTTCTAAGCTTATTAACAATTGATATTACATAAACACATAATTTAACAAAACAAAAAGAAGACCGATAAAGATGATATATCGGTCTTCTTTTTTATAATAAATCCTTTTTTGTTATGAGTTTAAATGTATTGTAAGAGTTACGCCGTTATTTGTTACCGTAATAATGTCATCACATGTTCCGTCTCCGTAATCAATTACGGTTGTTCCTTTATCACTGTTTATAGTTACCGTACCTGAAACAGGATATCCGTCGGGACAACTTCTTTTTAAAGTAACTTTATCATAAACCGATGTAAAATCATTTCCTGCTCTGTTTGTTCCTGTTACCGTTCCGGAAATTTCTAACACATTATTATCAATATCAAAATCTCCGAATCCTTCCGTAATTTTAAACGTTTTATTAGAAGACCAAGTAATAAATTTTCCGTCAGTAAAGGTAGCTTTCATATTTGTAGCAACAACATTAATCTCAGGAACTAAATATGTTCCGCCGAAAGATGAACGAATTGCTCCTTCAACTTTAATACCGTCAATTGTATAATTTTCAAAGGTAATAGTTAAATTAAATGCTCTTAATCCCATTTGGGGAATCAGAGTGTAAGCAACATGAATAATACCGTTTCTGGTTTTACCGCGAAAATTACAATTTTCAAATGTAATTGTAACCGAATGAGTAACCGAATCTCTTTCAACAGTCATTCCTTCCGGATAAGCAGCTTTTCCGCTGCCGACATCACCGGCTTCGTTATTTCCAACGGCAAAAGCATCAGCCATAATGTAACTGCCTCGAGCATCGTCTTCAGCAGATTGAGAATCCGGATCAGGTTTTTGGCACGCTGAAAATACCATTAAACCCAGAGCAAAAATAATTGCCGTAATTTTGAAATGTTTTGTTTTCATAATAAATATATTTAAAGTTTAATTAATAAAGTCATCTGTAATATGACTGCAATTTATGACAAAAGTTGCAGATAATGAAAGAAATTTTTTAAAATATCATTTTTCTTATGTAAGATATACGTATTTCCTTATGAAATATTATAATTTTGCATTTATTTTAATACACTTAGTATATGAATTCCCCTGAAATAAAATTAAATACTATACTTAAAGAAATCCGTACCTACGAAAGCGGTCCTTCTGTTGACGGCATGAAACGGCTCGGGCTAAATTATCATAAAAACTTTGGTGTCAACTTAATAAACTTAAAAAAAATTGCCGGACAATATCATCCGAATCATGAACTTGCAAAATTATTAAGAACAAAGAATTTTCGAGAAACAAAGATTTTGTCTTTAATGATTGATGATTACACTGTTCTTGATAAAAATAGGATTAAAGATATAATACATATAATTGATTCACAAGAACTAACAGAGCAACTCATCTTAAATATCTTGGAAAAGGATAAAAAATTTTATCCTTTAGCATTAAAATTTATTAATTCCGAAAAAGAATTTAAAATTACTGCCGGTTTTGTTTTGTATGCTCGAATTGCAACAATAAATTCTGATTTAAATGATGATTTTTTTGAACATTTCTTTAATCGCGGTATTGAATTATCCGATAATGATAATTTAAATATCAGGAAATCAATTGCAAGAGCATTTCGTCAAACAGCTCTCAGAAATTCCGATTTAAAAAAGAAAGTTCTTTTAAAAATGGCTGAAATAAAAAATCTAAATTCGAAAAAAGCTGATTTAGTTTATGAAGAAGTTGTACCTTTAATTGATTATTAATGTTTAAAAACAATAGTTCTTTCATTCAAAAAATAATATTTTTGTAAAAAATAAAAATATGGACAGTATCACTTTTCAAAAAGAAATACAACAAGGCATACCTGCATTTTTACCTCCGAATAAAGGACGAAGAAAAAATATAAGTCATGCCCCTAAAAGGAAAGACATTCTGAATAAAGAAGAAAAAAAACTTGCGTTAAAAAATGCATTAAGATATTTCGATGAAAAACATCATAAAGAACTTGCCTCGGAGTTTCTAAATGAACTTGAAACATACGGCAGAATATATATGTATCGTTTTCGACCCGATTATAAAATATATGCTCGACCGATTAATGAATATCCTGCAAAAAGCAAGCAAGCAGCTGCTATTATGCTGATGATTCAAAACAATTTAGATGATGCCACAGCTCAACATCCCGATGAATTAATTACATACGGCGGTAACGGTTCCGTATTCCAAAATTGGGCTCAATATCTGCTTACGATGAAATATCTTTCGGAAATGACCGACGAACAAACATTAATAATGTATTCAGGTCATCCTTTAGGTTTATTTCCTTCTCATAAAGATGCTCCGCGTGTTGTTGTTACTAACGGAATGGTTGTTCCGAATTACTCTGCACCCGATGATTGGGAAAGATTTAATGCACTCGGTGTTTCGCAATACGGTCAAATGACGGCCGGTTCCTACATGTACATCGGTCCGCAAGGAATTGTACACGGAACAACAATTACGATTTTAAATGCCGGAAGAAAAATTTTAAAATCCGGTGAAACTGATTTAAAAGGAAAACTTTTTGTTTCATCAGGATTAGGCGGAATGTCGGGAGCACAACCGAAAGCCGGAAATATTTCAGAAGTTATTTCCGTTATTGCGGAAGTTAATGAAGAAGCGGTTAAAAAAAGACACGAGCAGGGATGGGTTGATGAAGTTATAAATAATATTGATATTTTATCAGAAAGAGTAAAAAAAGCAAAAACCGATAAAGAGATTATTTCAATTGCGTATATAGGAAATATTGTTGATATATGGGAAAAATTTGCCGATGAAAACATTAAAGTTGATTTAGGCTCCGATCAAACATCTCTCCATAATCCGTGGGCAGGCGGTTATTATCCTGCAGGAATAAGTTTTGAAGAAGCCAATAAAATGATGACTGAAAATCCGCAACTTTTTAAAGAAAAAGTTCAAGAATCACTCAGGAGACAAACAAAAGCTATAAAAAAGCATACCGACAAAGGAACTTATTTTTTCGATTACGGAAATGCTTTTTTACTTGAAGCAAGCCGGGCCGGTGCCGACATCCTGAAAGATGACGGAACTTTCATTTATCCTTCTTATGTTCAAGATATTATGGGTCCTATGTTTTTCGATTACGGTTTTGGTCCTTTCCGATGGGTATGTACTTCGGGCAAACCGGAAGATCTGGAAACTTCCGATAAAATTGCTGCAAAAGTAATGCGCGAGATTGCATCCGGAGCAGTTGAAGAAATCCAGTCTCAAATGCATGATAATATAAAATGGATTGAAGAAGCGGGAAAAAACAAACTCGTAGTCGGGTCTCAAGCACGTATTTTATATGCCGATTGCGAAGGCAGAACTAAAATTGCCAAAGCTTTTAACGATGCAATAAAATCAGGAAAAATTTCTGCTCCGATTGTATTAGGAAGAGATCATCACGATGTTTCCGGAACCGATTCTCCGTATCGAGAAACTTCAAATATTTATGACGGTTCTCAATTCACGGCTGACATGGCCGTTCAAAATGTTATCGGCGACAGTTTCAGAGGGGCTACGTGGGTTTCAATACATAACGGCGGCGGTGTCGGATGGGGAGAAGTGATAAACGGCGGTTTCGGAATGTTGCTTGACGGAAGCAATGATGCCGAAAGAAGATTAAAATCAATGCTGCATTGGGATGTAAATAACGGGATGACACGCAGAAGCTGGGCAAGAAACAAAGGTGCTGTTTCGGCAGTTAAAAGAGCCATGAAAGAAAATAAAAATTTAAAAGTTACTTTACCGAATTTTGCCGATGACAATTTAATAGATTCGTTATTTTAATTAAGCTTAAATCTGCGAGTCATCGTATCATTTTGTTGATAAACAGAGAATTAACCCGAAAAATTAATAAACGGCGAAGCCCTCACGATAGTAATTTTTCGTAGTTGAAAGTAAAAAGTTGAATGTTAAAAGTTTAGCTCTTTTTATTATAAATTTCCAAAGCCCAAATTTAG
>JAOZQB010000001.1:0-35455 GCA_029932445.1 Bacteroidales bacterium
TCACTTAAATTGTTTTCAATAATTATTTCCAAACTTGCAAGTGCTCCGGCAGCAGAAACGGGATGTCCGCCAAATGTGGTTATATGTCCCAATGCAGGATTGAAAGTTAATGTTTTCATAATTTCCGTATCGGCAACAAAAGCTCCGATCGGCATTCCGCCGCCCATGCCTTTGGCAATGCAAATAATATCGGGTACAATGTCGTAATGCTCAAAGGCAAAAAGTTTTCCGGTTCGTCCGAAACCGGTTTGAATTTCATCAATAATTAAAAGTGTGCCGGTTTCATCACAGTGTTTTCGCAGAGCTTTCATAAAATCATAATCTGCGGGAACAATGCCGCCTTCCGCTTGTATTGCTTCAATAACAACGGCTGCCGTATGTTCGGTAATTTTGCTTATTTGAGAAACATCATTAAAATCAAGAAAAGAAATTCCCGGGATCAAAGGCCTGAAGGCCTGCGTTAAGTTTTCATCGTTCATCAAACTCAATGCACCGTGTGTACTGCCGTGATACGCATTTTTAAAGGCGATAATTTCCGGTTTCCCTGTGTATCGTTTAGCCAATTTCATAGCTCCTTCTATTGCTTCACTACCGGAATTTACAAAGTAAACGGCATTTAATTTTTCAGGAAGTTGTTGTGTCAGTAATTCGGCAAATTTCACTTGCGGGTTTTGAATGTACTCGCCGTAAACCATCAAATGCATGTATTTATCAAGCTGGTCTTTAACGGCTTTTATAACTTTCGGGTGACGATGTCCCACATTACTTACCGATACTCCCGAAACCAAATCGATATATTTTTTGCCTTTATTGTCGTACATATAAATGCCTTCGGCTTTAACAATTTCAAGAGCCATAGGGTTTTGAGATGTTTGACCGACATGTTGAAAAAAAATTTGTCTGTGAGAAATCATGATTACTTTATTTTTTTCGTAAGAAATTTTTCAATAATTAAATCTGATTTTTTAATGCTTTGCTTCAACCATTCTAAAATAATCGTATTTTGCTCATCTTCAGAAAGTTTGAATTTGATATCAGATTGTCTTAATTTTAATGATAAATGATGCAAAATAACGGCTGCCGAAACGGAGATATTAAAACTTTCGGTAAAACCAAACATCGGAATTTTCAGGAATTCATCGGCATTTTCCATTGCAATGTTACTTAATCCGGGTTGTTCCGAACCGAACATTAATGCAAATTTCCCTTTGCTTATATCAAAATCTTCTAAATTTACGTCATCATTGTGAGGTGTTGTCGCAATAATGCGGTATCCTTTTTTTTTAAGTGCATTAATTGTGCTGAGCGTATTATTTTCGGCTTCATTATATTTATATAAATTCAACCATTTTGAAGAACCGAGTGCCACATCAGGATTCACCTTATATTCATTTTCGTTTTCAATAATATGAACATCCTGCACACCGAAACAATCGCAAGAACGCAGAACAGCACTGGCATTGTGCGGTTGGAAAATATCTTCCAAAACCACGGTCATGTATCGGGTTCTGTCTTTTATAATTTTATTGAACAAAGAAAAACGTTCGGGAGTAATAACTTTACTTAAATATGAGATTAATTCTTCAGTCATTTTGTTTTATAAAATTGCAAAGATAAAAAGACTGTTTAATTTATGTGAAATAAAAAAAGGAATACTATCGCATTCCTTTTTTCAGTAAGGTGTGAGGATTAATTAATTAACTTTTCGAGTTAAATCAGTTCCTGCTTTAAATTTAACAACATTTTTAGCCGGAATGTTAATTTCTTTACCTGTTTGAGGGTTTCTTCCTTTTCTTGCTTCTCTTCTGGTTACACCAAAAGAACCGAAACCTACGAGAGCAACTCTTTCACCTTTTTTAAGTGTGCCTTCTGTTGCTTCTACAAATGCATCTAAAGCTCTTCTTGAGTCAGCTTTTGTTAATCCTGAACCTGATGCGATGGCATCAATTAATTCTGCTTTGTTCATAATAAAATAATTTTTTTAGTGATTAGATAATATTAATTCTTATGCAAATATAGATTATTTCTGGTATATAGCAAATTTCAAGCACTTTTTTTTTGAAAATTATTAAATTTTAATGTCCTCTGTATCCTTTTGTTTATAGGCATTTCAGGATAAGTAGCTGAGCTATAGATTAATAGAGTAGTGATATGCTCTTTAAGGTTAATAATCAACAGAATGTGAAATTTTATACAATTTTACCGAAATTTGGTTTAAATTATCAAACGAAACAAAAAATAAAATTAAAAATAATTTGTATTTTTTAAAAGATAGTTTTTATATTTGCAGCCGCATTTTTAGGAGAGATGGCAGAGTGGTCGAATGCGGTAGTCTTGAAAACTATTGTACTCACAAGGTACCGGGGGTTCGAATCCCTCTCTCTCCGCAAAAAAAACTCGAAACAATTGTTTCGAGTTTTTTTGTTTTTATGTACTAAACTTATTCATCATAACTTTCCGGTTCTATCGGATTTTCAAGTGCTTGATTGTACATAGTCATCGCACGCAAACTCATTCCCATACTGGAAAAACCGCCGTCATGAAATAAATTTTGCATGGTTATTTTTTTTGTCAAATCAGAAAAAAGTGTGATACAGAAATTTGCAAATTCATCAGCATTAGCATTACCGAGAGGCGACATACGTTCCGTAAAGTCCATTAAGCCGTCAATTCCTTTTACACCGCTACCGGCAGTTGTCATTGTCGGCGATTGAGAAATCGTATTTACACGAATTTTCTTTTCTCTTCCGTATATGTACCCGAAACTTCTTGCAATGGATTCGAGCATGGCTTTTGCATCAGCCATATCATTATATCGATATAGAGTTTTTTGTGCAGCAACATAAGATAAAGCAACGACTGAGCCCCATTCATTTATAGCATCTTTCTTTTTTGCAACTTGCAATAATTTATGAAATGAAATAGCTGAAATATCCAGTGTTTTACCTAAGAAATTATAATCAAGATTATCATAAGCTCTGCCTTTTCGAACATTTAAAGACATTGCAACGGAATGAAGTATAAAATCAATTTTCCCTCCGAAATGTTCCATAGTTTTATCAATCAGATTTTCCAAATCTTTTACACTTGTTGCATCGGCAGGAACAACAATGGTATTGCATTTTTTTGCCAATTCATGAATTTCACCGAAACGCATCGAAACCGGTGTATTGGTTAATACAAATTCTGCACCTTCTTCATAAGCTCTTTCCGCAACTTTCCATGCTAAAGATTTGTCGTTTAAGGCACCGAATATCAGACCTTTTTTACCTTTTAATAAATTGTACATAATATTTTTATTTTTATTTATGACGCAAAGATAATAACAATCCGGAAATCTACTGTTTTTTAACATGTTTTAAGATTTCAGAAGTCTTAGTTTTTTTTGTCAAATAGTTGAATTTGACTTTTATTTTTATTTTTGTATGAAATTCATATAAATTATTGATATGCATATTACAACTGTTGACTGGCTGATTATTGCCGTATATTTCTTGATAAGTATCAGTATCGGATTGTTTATGTCGAAACGTGCAGGAAAAGGGATGAATGATTTTTTTCTCAGCGGAAGGAAACTGCCTTGGTATATTGCCGGAACGAGTATGGTTGCAACGACTTTTGCAGCGGATACACCTCTTGCCGTTACCGAATTGGTTGCTGAACACGGAATTGCCGGGAATTGGTTGTGGTGGAATATGCTTTTAGGCGGAATGCTCACGGTATTCTTTTTTGCAAAACTTTGGAGACGAGCGGGAATTATTACCGATGCCGAATTTGTCAGTATTCGATATTCCGGAGGGGCTGCCCGATTTTTAAGAGGTTTCAGAGCCGTTTATATTGGGATTTTTATGAATACAATTGTGATTGCATGGGTCAATCTTGCAATGGTAAAAATTTTGACGGTTATGTTTCCCGATTTAATGATATTCGGTCATTCAAGTTTTAATTTTTTGGGAATTGAAATTAGTTCACAATTAATTGCCGTTGCCGGATTAATGTTGTTTACAACGTTTTATTCAGCTCTTTCAGGGCTTTGGGGGATTTCTTTAACAGATAGTTTTCAATTTATTATTGCAATGACGGGCAGTATTATTTTAGCTGTTTTTGCCGTAAGAAATATTGATGTCGGCGGCATACAGGGTTTAAAAGAAAAATTGCCCGAATGGAGTTTTGATTTTTTCCCTTCCGTCGGTGATGCAGCTAAAAATAGTAACGACACCGGAGCTTCGGGAATTTTAAAAATGACTGTTACGGCATTCATAGCTTATCTTGGTGTACAATGGTGGTCGAGTTGGTATCCCGGTGCCGAACCCGGCGGGGGAGGTTATATTGCACAACGTATGATGTCGGCAAAAAATGAGAAACATTCGGTGCTTGCAACACTTTGGTTTCAAGTTGCTCATTATGCTTTAAGACCTTGGCCGTGGATAATTGCTGCATTTGCGGCTTTAATTCTCTATCCGGATGTCAGCGACAAAGGAGCTTCGTATGTGATGCTGATTCGTGATTTAATGCCTGCCGGTTTGCTTGGTTTATTATTAGCAGCTTTTTTGGCGGCATATATGTCAACCATTGCTTCACAAACGGTTTGGGGAACTTCATATATTGTGAATGATCTTTATAAACCTTTTATTAATAAAAAAGCAGATGAAAAACAATATGTTAAAGTGTCAAGAATTACGACTTTCATATTAATGATTTTAGCATTATTTATTACAACACAATTTGACAAAATCAGTGATGCATGGAAATTTGTTTTGGCAATGAGTGCCGGTATAGGATTGGTTTTGCTTTTGAGATGGTTTTGGTGGCGGATTAATGCCTGGTCGGAAATTTCGGCAATGATTGCACCTTATATAATATATCCGATTTTAAGATATGTATTTAAATTAGATGTTTTATCGAAAGATTTTGAATTAAGCTTAATATTAATTGTGATATGGTCAACTGTCGTATGGGTTACTGTTACATTTTTGACAAAACCTGACAGTGATGAGAAATTACAATCATTTTACCGAAAAATACATCCGGGGGGCAGAGGGTGGCGTAAAATATCCTCAGATATGCCTGATGTTAAAGGAGATACCGGTTACGGAAGATTGTTCGTAAATTGGTTTGCCGGAAGTATTATGGTTATGTTTGCTTTATTCGGTATCGGGAAAATAATTTTTGCTGAATATTTAACCGGCTTTGTTTTTATTGCTGTTTCAATCCTTCTCGGATTTGTGATTTCGTATAACTTATCCAAGAATATAAATGAAAATAAATAATTCTTTTCGGAAATTTGAATAAAGAAAAAACAAACATATTGATTGCCCCTTTAAATTGGGGTTTGGGACATGCCGTCAGAGATATTCCCCTCATTTATGATTTGCTTAAGAATAAATTTGAAGTTATTATAGGAGGTGAAGGGCAATCCGGCGAACTGTTGAAGAACGAATTTCCCGAGCTTCAATATATTGAAATACAGTCGTTTAAAATAAAATATCCGAAGAATCAATTTTTTATTTTGAAACTATTATTCCAAATTCCGAAAATTTTCATCGGTATTATCGGGGAACACAGACATTTACAAAATATTATTGATAAATACGAAATTGATATTATTATTTCCGATAACCGTTACGGGTTATATTCCGATAAAATACCGTCTGTTTTTATAACGCATCAAGTTTTTCCGGCTTTGCCGAAGTCATTAAAGATTTTCGAAAAAATAATTTATAAAAGTCATCGAAAACGAATTGATAAATTTGAGAAATGTTTAATTCCTGATTTTGAAGGCAAAATTAATCTTTCCGGTGATTTATCGCATAAATATAAGTTTTCCGAAAATTATCATTTCATCGGAATTTTATCTCAGTTTGAAAAAGATGATATTGAAACCGCTGATTATAAATATGATATAGCAGTAATTATTTCCGGACCCGAGCCGCAAAGAAGCATTTTTGAAGAAAAAATTACGGAACAAATTTTACAATTCGGAAAAAAAGCAATTTTAATTTCAGGATTACCCGAGACTTCTATCCGAAAACAAGTTGAAAATTTAACAATTGTGAATCATCTTTCAAGAGCAGAAATGCAAGATGTAATTGTAAATTCCGAAATTATAATAAGTCGTTCCGGTTATACAACAATAATGGATTTGGTTAAGCTTCAAAAAAAGGCCGTTCTGATACCCACTCCCGGACAAACGGAACAAGAGTATTTTTCTGATTATCTGAAAGATAAAACGATGTTTGTTTTCAGGAAACAAAATAATTTTGATCTGAATAATGCTGTAAGTGAATTAAAAACATTAAATCCGGATTTTAAAAAAATCTCAAACTTAGATTGCAATAGTTTTATAAATATCATAAAATCATTGAAATAATATTTCCCGAAACTTAATTTTACTTGCATTTCCTTTGCAGATTAAAACATATTGCTTAACTTTGCAGCCGAAAATGAGGATAAGAAGAAATTGAGGGGACTGACAGTCCCCTGTTTTATTGAATAAATTTGAAGTACTCTAAAGAAAATATTATTAAACTGTCTGAAAATATTATGAAATCGGAAATTGAAGATTTTACCGATAAAGATATTTTTATAACAGATGTGAAAATCTCGGGAGATAACAGAATAACGGTTCTGATTGATAGCTTTGAAGGCATAAAAATAAAAGATTGTGCCAAATTGAGTAAAAAAATTGAAAGTAAATTAGACCGTGAAAATGAAGATTTTGAACTTGTTGTATCTTCAGCAGGCATGGATAATCCTTTCACCGTTCATAAACAATATGAAAAAAATAAAGGTAAATTGATTAAGGTCTTAACATCGGATGGTGAAAAAATTAAAGGTAAATTAATTTCTGTTTTTGAAACTGAAATTGAAATTGAACCGGAGATTAAAAAGAATAAAAAAAATAAAACAAAAACTGAAACAATAAAAGAAAATTTAACTGTGGCATTTAGCCGAATAAAAGAAGCTAAAATTGTTATAACGTTTTAATACATAGTGAAATGGATAATATGAATTTAATAGATACTTTCGCGAGTTTTAAGGAAAACAAAGACATAGACCGAGTGACAATGATGGGTGTTTTGGAAGAAGTTTTTCGAGGTATGTTTGAAAAGCAATTCGGGACATCTGAAAATTTTGATTTTATTATCAATATTGATAAAGGTGACTTTGAAATATGGAGAAATCGAATAGTAACAGCCGATGGTGAAGCAGAAGATCCGAATCTCCAAGTTGAAGTTAGTGAAGTCCATAAAATTGACCCTGACTATGAAGTAGGAGAGGAGTTTGCAGATGAAGTTAAATTGGAAGACTTCGGAAGAAGAAGTATTTTATCGCTACGTCAAAATTTATCGTCCAAGATCTTACAATTGGAAAGAGAAAATGTCTATGAGAGGTATAAAGATAAAATCGGAGATATCGTAACCGGTGAGGTTTATCAGGTTTGGAAAAAGGAGATGCTTATTCTTGATGATGAGGAAAATGAAATGATATTACCGAGAAATGAACAAATACCGTCTGATTTTTTCCGAAAAGGAGATACATTAAGAGCTGTTATTGAGCGTGTTGACATGAAAAATAACGCTCCTTTAATTATCATTTCCCGAACATCATCGAAATTTCTTGAACGTTTGTTTGAATTAGAAGTTCCTGAGATTTATGACGGATTAATAACAATTAAAAAAATAGTAAGAGTTGCCGGTGAAAGGGCAAAAGTTGCCGTAGAATCTTATGATGACAGAATTGATCCCGTCGGTGCTTGTGTTGGTATGAAAGGAGCACGAATTCACGGAATTGTCAGAGAATTACGCAATGAAAATATTGACGTTATCAATTATTCCGAAAATTTAAAACTATACATTCAAAGAGCATTAAGTCCTGCCAAAGTAAAGAATATTAAAATTCTGGAAGAAGAGAAAAAAGCTGAAGTATTTTTAGATCCTGATGAAGTTTCTAAAGCAATCGGTAAAGGCGGATTGAATATAAAATTAGCCGGGAAATTAGTCGGTTATGAAATAGATGTTTTCAGAGATATTGATGAAAGCGAATTGGAGGATGATGTTGACATCATGGAATTTAACGATGAAATTGATGAATGGGTATTGGAATCATTTAAAAAAATCGGCTGTGATACGGCAAAAAGTGTTTTAAATATTTCCAGAGAAGAGTTAATTAAAAGAACCGATCTTGAAGAAGAAACTGTAGATTCAGTTATTAATATACTGAAAAGTGAATTTGAAGATCACAAAGAATAAAGTTTTGATACAGAAAAATTTATATTAATATTGCATTTAAAGTGCTGATTCTGTATTCATAAAATAAAAATAGAATTGTTTAAATATTTGTAAATTATATGGCAGAAGTTAAAAAAAGCAAAAGACTCGCACAAATTGCCGGAGAACTTAATGTGGGAATTCCGCATCTGATTGAACATCTTCAAAGCAAAGGTATTGAAGTAGATGCAAGACCTAATGCAAAAGTTTCTCCGGAAGGATATGAACTGCTTTTAGAAAAATTCAGCTCTGACAAGAAAGTTAAAGAAGAATCTGAAAAGATTATTCAACTTAAGCGTGAATCGGAAATTGACGAAATAAATGAAGTTCAAGAAAGCCCTGAAGAAACTGTTAAGGAAACTTTGAATGAGGAATCTGCCGAAATAGAAACTCGGAATAAAAGAGATCTTTCAGTTGATAAAACTAAGGATATTGAAATCGATACAGAAGTACAAGTTGAAGATGTAAAAGCTGAATCGAAAAAGGCGGAAGAAGAAGTTGTTGAAAAAGAAGATTCTTTAAAAGAAGAAATTAAAACTGAAACTAAAGAAAAAGAAGATCCTTCCAAACCCAAAATAGTCGGTAAAATTGATTTAAATTCAATTAATACAAAGACTAAACCTGATTCGAAATCAAGAAAAGAGAAAGAAGAAGAAAAGAAAAAGCGCAAAAAAGCTTCTGAAGAGGCCGTTTTAAAAGCTAAAGAGGAAAGAGAAAAAGAAGAACTGAGAAAAGCGACGGAAGCGAAACAAAAACTTGAAGAAGAAAAACAAGCCGAAATTGACAAGAAAAAGGAAGAAGCCGAGAAAAATTTTATTAAAACGGAATTTAAAGAACTTCAAAAACCAAAAATCATCGGTAAAATTGAAATAAAAGAAGAACCGAAACCTCAAAAAAATAAGAATAAACCCGGAGCAGATTCCGCTAATAAAAAACGAAAACGAAAACGAACCAGAATCAGAAAACCGGTTGCCACAAATAAAGTCGTTCCCGGAACAGTAAAAAAGAAAGCTCATCCGAATGCTAAAAAGTTTAAAAAACGACCTGTAGTAAATGAAGAAGATGTTCAAAAGCAAGTTCGTGAAACACTTGCAAAACTGACTAATAAGACTAAGAAAACTGCGGTTACTCACAGAAAACAGAAACGGGAAGAAAAACAACTGCAGATTCAAGAACAACTTGAACAACAGGAAAAAGAAAAATTAATTCTTAAAGTCACAGAATTTATTTCTGCAAATGAGCTTGCTAAGTTGATGAATATCAATGTAAATGAAGTTATTTCCACTAGTTTTGATTTGGGAAAGATGGTTACTATTAATTCTCGACTCGATGCAGAATTAATTGCAATTATTGCTGAAGAATACGGCTTTGAGATTCAATTTATATCTGTTACCGAAACAGATATAGTGGAAGAAATTGTTGATAAGGAAGAAGATTTATTGTCTCGTTCGCCTATTGTTACCGTTATGGGACATGTTGATCACGGGAAAACATCTTTACTTGATTATATCAGAGATGCAAATGTTATAGCCGGTGAAGCCGGCGGTATAACACAACATATCGGAGCTTACAGTGTAGAGTTAAAAGATGAAAAAAGAGTCACTTTTTTAGATACTCCCGGGCATGAAGCTTTTACGGCAATGCGTGCCAGAGGTGCAAAAGTAACGGATATAGCAATTATCATTATTGCTGCTGATGATAATATTATGCCTCAAACCGAAGAGGCAATCAGTCATGCTAAAGCTGCTGAAGTTCCCATTATTTTTGCCATTAATAAAATTGATAAACCCGGAGCCGATCCCGAAAGAATTAAACAGGAATTAGCAGAACGTAATATGCTTATTGAATCCTGGGGCGGAAAATATCAATCAGCTGATATTTCTGCTAAAAAAGGTGAAAATATTGAAGCTTTGATGGATGAAGTTGTTCTGGCAGCTGAGATGCTTGAATTGAAAGCTAATCCGAACAGACCGGCAAAAGGAACAATCATTGAAGCCGAATTGGATAAAGGAAGAGGATATTTATCAACTATTTTGGTTTCAACCGGAACTCTTAACGTTGGTGATATTATTTTAGCAGGAGCTTATTCCGGTAAAGTAAAAGCCATGTATGACGAACGAAATAATCGTGTTAAAGAAGCCGGTCCTTCTACACCGGTACAAGTTTTAGGTTTGGACGGTGCACCTCAAGCCGGGGAGACTTTTTATGCCATGAAAAATGAAAAAGAAGCACGAGAAATTGCAGCCAGAAATAAAAGAATTCGAAGAGAACAAACGCTCAGAACAAACAAACATATTACTCTTGATGAAATAGGAAGACGATTACAACTCGGAAACTTTCAAGAAATTAATCTTATTATTAAAGGCGATGTTATCGGTTCGGTTGAAGCTGTTGCGGATTCGCTTATTAAACTCGGAACGGATGAAATTCAAATAAACGTCATCCATCAAGGTGTCGGTCAAATTTCAGAAGCAGATGTTATGTTAGCTTCGGCTTCCGATGCAATTATTATCGGTTTCCAAGTGCGACCGGCTTTGGCTGCTAAAAAATTAGCTGAAAAAGAAGAAATAGATATTCGCTTATATTCTATTATATATCAAGCAATTGAAGAACTTAAATTGGCGATGGAAGGCATGCTTTCTCCCGAAGTTAAAGAAGAAATTACGGCTACGGTTGAAATTCGCGACATCTTTAAAATTACGAAAGTCGGTAAAGTTGCCGGATGTTTTGTCCTTGACGGAAAAATTGCTCGAGATGATAAAGTAAGATTGATTCGTGAAGGAATTGTAAAATATGACGGTGAACTCGGTTCATTGAAACGTTATAAAGATGATGCAAAAGATGTTACGGCAGGAATGGAATGCGGATTAAATATTGAAAATTTCAATGATATTAAAGTAGGAGATATTGTTGAAGCATACCGAACAACAGAAACAGCAAGAAAACTTTAATAAAGATTTTCTAAAAACTTTAATGCTCTGTATCTTTGCAGAGCATTTTTTTTGAAATTCAGAAAACAGAACTATGGCAAATGTACCCGGAATACCTAAAGGAACAAGAGATTTTTCACCCGAAATTTTAGCAAAAAGAAACTATATTTTTGATACGATTAAAGCTGTTTTTAAAAAATTTGCTTATAAACAATTAGAAACTCCGGCAATGGAAAATTTATCGGTACTAACCGGGAAATATGGTGAAGAAGGTGATAAATTATTGTTTAAAATTCTTAATTCGGGAAATTTTCTTAAAAAAGTGAGTGATTCGGAGTTGCATGAAAGAAATACGGCAAAAATGGCACACCTGGTTTCGGAAAAAGGTTTACGTTATGATTTAACCGTTCCTTTTGCACGTTACGTTGTACAGCATAAAAATGAAATTACGTTTCCGTTTAAGCGCTTTCAAATTCAACCCGTATGGCGAGCTGACAGACCGCAAAAAGGCAGATACAGAGAGTTTTATCAATGCGATGCCGATATTATCGGTAGTAATTCCCTAATCAATGAATTGGAAATTGTTCAAATGATTGATGAGGTTTTTACCAAATTGAATTTGAAGGTTACCATTAAAATTAACAATCGTAAATTGCTTGCAGGAATTGCCGAACGTATCGGACATCCCGACAAATTAATTAATTTGACTGTTGCAATTGACAAATTAGATAAAATCGGACATGAAAAAGTTTATGATGAACTCAGGCAATCCGGTTTTTCGGAAGACGGAATTAAATTGCTTGAACCGATTCTTAATTTCGGCGGAAGTTTTAATGACCAAATGCAGTGTATTGAAAAATTTCTCGGTGAAACCGACACGGGTGTTACGGGAATTGATGAAATTCAAAAGCTTTTTGCTTATATCGATTTATTTAAATTCAATAATAACATTCAATTAGATTTAACTTTGGCAAGAGGTCTGAATTATTACACGGGCGCCATTTTTGAAGTTGTTTCGGATGAAGTACATATAGGAAGTATCTGCGGAGGAGGAAGATACGATGATCTAACAGGAGTTTTCGGTCTTGAGAATGTCTCCGGAGTCGGTATTTCTTTCGGAGCAGACAGAATTTATGATGTTTTGGAAAATTTGAATCGATTTCCGGAAGGCGTTAAAACAAATGTAAAATTAATGTTTGTAAATTTTGGAGCGAAAGAAGAAAAATATTGCTTACAAGTTTTGAAAAATTTAAGAGATTCCGGAATTTCTGCTGAAATTTATCCTGAAAGCAGTAAAATGAAAAAGCAAATGAAATATGCAAACAGCAACAATATTCCTTTTGTAGCAATAGCCGGTGAAGATGAAATTAAAAAAAATAAATTTACACTAAAAAACATGCAAACCGGTGATCAACAATTAGTAACAGAAGAAGAAATGATTATTCTTTTGTCTTAACCAAGTGTTGAGATATAAAAATCCCTAACAAGTTACGACATGTTCGGGATTTTTTATGATATTTTAAAAATAATTATTTTAAACTAAAGTTTGATTCTCCGATTTGACTGCCGTCCATAAAGATATCGACATCATATTTTCCGGGAACTAATTCAGTATCAGTTATATAAAAAGTACAAGCATCTGTTTTTTTACCGTTGTAAGTAACTTCTCTTTTAGCTGAATAAGCAATTTCTCTTCCGTGAAAATTAAACATTCCGGATTCGGAATTCATTAAAATAATACCGTCGGGAGCTGCAACACGGATGTATGCAAATCGTGACCCTTTCTGAGCTAATACATTATCATCAATCGTAAAACAGATTTTTACTTTTTTGAATTTTCTGGCACGTGAAGTAGAATTATCTCTTTCATTCAGTGATAAAATTGAAATGTTTTCTGCCTTTAATTCTTTTGCAATCATAACTTGTGCAGACAAGCTGTCTTTTAAATAGGTCAAAGTTTCGGTTTGCGCAATAACATGATTATAATTTTCCGTGATTTGAGTATTCTCCTTATGCAATTTTTTATTTTCGGTATTCAATGCATCAATTTGTTTAACGAAATCTTTCATAATTGTTTTTAAAGTTTCCGTTTCATCTTGTAATTGTTTAATTTTCGTTCTGTCAGCACTTTTAACATATTTCAGCTTTTGAAGTGTTTCGGCAATTTTTTCTTTTTGCACTTCCAGTTTTTCATTTAATACTTTGTTATTGGTTTTTAAATTATCGTATTGTTTTGACATTGAAGTTAATTCTTCTTTAATAACAGCTTTGTCACTTTTTACCTGAACCAATTCATGACTGATTTCTTTGTTTACTTTCTTTTGCTGAAACTTATCAAAGAGTAACCAACCTACAAGCAAGGTTTCAAGAATAACAACTACGATTAATGTTTTTGATGTAGAATTCATATGGATTAATTTAAGAAAATTTGTAAAAAGAATATTTAAAAATACTCAATAGTAATTATTTATTATCAATTAAATTATTTCAGTTGTCTTAAATACATTTGTATTGTATTGTGCAAACCGTAATATAAGGCATCGCTGATTAATGCATGTCCGATTGAAACCTCCTTTAATCCGATTACCCGGTCATTAAAGAACTTTAAATTTTCCGAGTCTAAATCATGTCCGGCATTTAATTCCAATCCGTTTTTTACGGCAATATCACCGGCTTTTGTAAAAGGGTCTACTGCTTTCTCTTTATTAATATGAAAATTTGCCGCATAAGGTTCGGTATAAAGTTCTACTCGGTTTGTACCTGTTAATGCTGCATGTTCAATCATTTTTGTATCCGGTTCAATGAAAATTGAAGTTCTGATACCTGCATTTTTAAATTCAGAAATAATTTCTGTTAAAAAACCCTTATTTTTTACCGTATCCCATCCGGCATTTGATGTTAAAACATCGGGTGAATCAGGAACCAAAGTAACCTGAGCAGGTTTTATTTCCAAAACTAAATCGATAAAACGTTTATTCGGATTGCCTTCAATATTAAATTCTGTTGTAACAACATCTTTTAATTTATACACATCATCATACCGAATATGTCGCTCATCAGGCCGCGGATGTACCGTTATACCTTGCGCACCGAAATTTTGACAATCAACGGCTGCCTTAATAACATCCGGATTATTTCCGCCTCGAGCATTTCTGATAGTGGCAATTTTATTAATATTTACACTTAAACGTGTCATTTTCTTTTGTTCTGAAATAATTAAATAATAATTTTGATGTTTATATAAATGACAAAAGTATAAATTTGATTTATATTTATTCTAAAAGTTTCATTTTTATGCAGATAAATTTTTTATGCAGGCAAAAGAATTAATATCAGATATATTCCCGGCTGTTAACATCAATGATAAAGGTGAAAAAGCCCTTGTGAGAATGGATTTTTTTAAAATCTCTCATATTCCCTTAACGGATTCGGACGGAAATTATTTCGGATTGATATCCGAAAATGAAATTTATGATTTTGATTTGATTGAAAAACCGTTTTCGACCTATAAAAATGTCCTTGCCCGGCCTTTTGTTTTGTGTAAAGAACATATATATTCGGTAATTAATCTTTTTACTAAATTAAATATTTCTGTTGTTCCCGTTTTGAATGACAGAGAAAAATATATCGGTGCAATTTGTTTTCATGATTTAGTAAAATATTTCGGAAGATTAACGGCTTCGGAAAATCCCGGAACTATTTTTATATTAGAATTGGATTCTCATAATTATTCGCTTTCGCAAATTGCACAAATCATTGAAAGTAACGGAGCAAAAGTGTTGAGTTTGTATGCAAATTCGGTTAAAGATTCTACACAATTAGAAATAACCGTAAAATTAAATGTAACAGATTTTACAGCCGTAAAAAAAACCTTTGAACGTTATGATTATAAAATTAAAGCAGCATATAATGAGGATGATAAAATAAATGAACTTCTCGAAGAACGTTATAACGAGTTTATGAATTATTTGAATATTTGAGAGGAAAAAGTTAAAAGTAAAAAGTTGAAAGTTTTTAAAGTATAAAGCTTATTTGATCGATGGGGAATAAAATATCTTCCGTAAATATAAACTTGTTAATTGCTCTGTTCGGAGCACTGGTTTTTATTCCGTTTCTCGGCAATGTGCATTTATTTGATTGGGATGAAATTAATTTTGCAGAATCGGCACGCGAAATGATTGTTACCGGCGATTATTTAAATGTCAGAATTGATTTTAAATTGTTTTGGGAAAAACCGCCTCTTTTTATCTGGATGCAGGTTTTATCAATGAAAATTTTCGGTATTAACGAATTTGCCGCACGTTTTCCGAATGCAATTGCAGGAATTACGACTTTGCTTGTTCTTTTTAATATCGGAAAAAAACATTTCAGCGAAAAATTCGGTTTGCTTTGGGTATTTGCTTATGCCGGTTCTGTTTTACCGCATTTTTATTTTAAATCGGGAATTATTGATCCGTGGTTTAATTTATTTATATTCTTCGGTATCTATTTCTTTATCAGATATTTATCAGAAGATAAAAATCGAATAAGATTTATTATTTTTTCTGCTGCTGCAATCGGACTCGGAACTTTAACCAAAGGTCCCGTAGCTTTATTATTGTTTTTATTGACGGGTTTTGTGTATTTGCTTTTACATAAATTTAAAATGCGTATTACCTTTAAAGATATTCTCATATATGTTGCGATTTTTTCTTTTGTCGGCGGATTTTGGTTTTTTCTTCAAATTATGAACGGTAATTTTACGATTATTCAAGATTTTATTAAATATCAGATTGAACTTTTCGGAAGCAATGTTGCCGGGCATCAGGAACCGTTTTATTATCATTTTATTGTGTTGTTTTTCGGGGTTTTTCCGGCTTCAATTTTTGCTCTTAAATCGTTCAGAAAGGATAAATCGGGAAACGAAGAACAAAATCTGTTTAAAGAATGGATGATGATTCTATTTTGGGTAGTATTGATTTTATTCAGCATCGTTAAAACCAAAATTGTTCATTATTCTTCAATGGCCTATTTTCCGCTCACTTTTTTGGCTGCTTACAGCATTTATAAAACCGAAGAAGGCGTTTTTAAAAAATCAAAAGTTATTTCCGGGATACTAATTTTTCTTGCATTTTTTTATGCTTTTGCAATTTTTGCTTTTCAATACATAGGCAAAAATCACGAAAAAATTATTCATTCCGGTATTATTAAAGATGCTTTTGCAAATGCCAATTTGCAAGCGATAACTTCTTTTACCGGCTTTGAATTTTTGCTTGGTGTGTTTCTGCTTGCGGGAGTTATTTTTGCTTTGTATAATACAAAAAAGCTTTATTTAAAAGCGATGTTCGGTTTGTTTGCCGTCACTATTGTTTTTACCAATCTCACACAAAGCATAATTGTTCCGCAAATTGAAAAAATATCACAAAAAGCAGCCGTTGATTTCTTTACTGAACATCAAAATGAAGACGCTTATTTCAGAACATACGGAATGAAAAGTTATGCTCCGTATTTTTATGCAAAAAAAATGCAAACTGACAATATTTCTCAAACACAAATGCTGACCGGTAAAATCTCAAAACCGGTATATGTAATGTGTCGCATTACAAAAAAAGATGAATTTGAAAGAAAATACCCTGATTTTAACGTTGTGCAAAATAAAAACGGGTATGTTTTTCTTGAAAGAAAACCCTAACTGATAACTTTTCCAAAGTTCGAAACTTTGGAAAAGTGAAAATAATAAACTGAGATTTAAAAGATTAAACTAAAAATATAATGCAAGATTATACCCCTGCTTTTGAATCTGAAAATTTTTACCACATATACAGTCATGCTGTAGGGAGTGATAATTTATTTAAAGAAGATTCAAATTATGATTTTTTTCTTTCGCGTTTTTCAAAATATATTAATCCGGTTGCAGATACTTTCGCTTATTGTTTAATGCCCAATCATTTTCATTTTTTGATACGGTTGAAAAATGAAAATGAAATTAATACCGTAATGCAAACTGTAAAAAGTTCGGGAAAGAAATTAAATCATGAAAAATTTGTCAGTAAACAATTTTCAAATTTATTCAGTTCATATACACAGTCATATAATAAACAACAGAACAGGAAGGGAAATCTTTTTCAAAAACCGTTTAAACGAAAACATATCAGAAAAGATAAATATATTTTGAATTTAATAAGGTATATTCACAATAATCCTGTGCATCATAAATTTACTGATAATTTCAGAAGTTGGAAATACAGTTCTTATACAGGTCTTTTGTCGGACAAAAAAACAAATTTAATGCGAAACGAAGTAATAGAAATATTTGACGGTAAAGATAATTTTATTTATTTTCATAATGACATATCTGAAGACGAACAGTTTGAATATTTTGAAGATTAGAAAAATGAAAAAAACTTTTCTAAAGTTCAAAACTTTGGAAAAGTGAATGATAACAAATAAAAACGCTTATGTGTTTTTTGTGAAGGAATCGTAAAAAAGAGGAAGATGCAAAGCACCTTTAAGGTGCTATGCATCTGACAGAAGAAACCGTAAAATTTCAGCGTTTATTTTTTGAAAGCGGATTAAAAATTTATACATTAGATGCCTGAAATAACATGTTGCTAAAATCGAAATAAACGTAATAGATTAGTAACCGGTGTTTATACAAATGTTGTAAGGCATTGCACCAATAAAAATTTTAGAACACTGAAAACTGATAACAGAAATCTTATGAAATCTATATTATTTGTAATGTTAATTATCTCAGGTTGCTTTGGACAAAAGACTAATCCTGTGAGCAATAAAAAGGAATTATTTAATGAGTCTGTTAGTAGTATTGAATTATTTAAAAAACCTAATGGGAATTCTCTTTATTTACCTAAAATAGATTACGAAAATTTCATAAAACATTGGAATAAATCGGAAACAGCTGGTATTATTGAGTTTAAACCTGATTACTTTTTGAATGTCAATCTTACTGATGGGTCGGTCAGAAAATTTAGGGCTAACTCAAAGTATATTAAAGAAGGAAGTGATTGGTGTTACACTTTGGAAGACAGTACATTTTTCGAAGATATATTCACAATGAAAATCAAAGAAAACAGTACAAAAACACAACAATGAATATAAAAACCTTTATACTAATTGGATTTGTATTTACCTTAGTTTCTTGTGATCGTATGCAAACTATTGAATTTGAAAACAAATGTGTTTCAGAATCAACAGTTAAATTCTATTTCAAAGGAAGTTATTACTATAAATTTGATGGTTTTTTAACTAAAGATTCTCTAATACTCAATCTAAAACCGAACGAAAAAAAGATATTTGATTTTGGAATAGGAACTTGGGAAATTCACAATTCTCTTGATTCATTAGTCTCAAGAATTGAAAAAATAGAAATTGAGACAAATCAATCTACAGCAATTTTTAATGGGAAATTACAAGTAGAATCATTCTTTAAAGATCGATTGATTGATGATATATATAAAGCAAGAATAATAATAGAAATTAAATAGAACGCATTACAACACCAGCTATATTTCATAGTGCGTTTGGTGGTAAATTGGTAGTTCCGTTGGTTTCTGATAGTACGCAAAATCTTTGATTTTGCTTGTGGTAAACTGAAATTTTTGTACTTTTAATTTGCACTACGAAAACATAGCAGAACGTTGTGTGGCATTGCAAAGAGAGAAAATTTAACCATTATTTAGTAAATAGTATATGAGAAAAGTATTACTTTTAATTCTAATGTTATTGAGTTTGACAGGATTCTCACAAAACCTCAAAACAAAATTACAAGGAGAATGGGTTTGCACAGGAATATTTAATTCTTCAGGTGACTCAACATCCGGAAAATTTGGAGCTTCAAACGAATATTTGAGATTTAAATTTAGAAAGGGCTATTTATCAATGAACGAATCTCCTGTTGATAATAGTCTTGAGTTTCCAATTAAGTACAGAATGGATTATTTTGAATTTGTTTTTAACTCAAATTCAGCACTCCAACCAGGATTACAGCTCTATGATAAACAACAAGTCCCTAATATTGATTTTCAAATTCCTGAGAGCAAATACTTTGTAAATTTTGTAAATAATGACCAAATAGTTTTATCAGCATTAAGTTCAAACAAAGACACAATATTTTACAATTTTACAAAACAAAAATATTTTGTTGATAATCAACATAATGAAAAGTTGATAACAGATATTGGTTATGTGATAATTAAACATTTAAAACTTTCTAAAGATTCAAAAGGTGCAAATCGAGTTGCTGAGTATTTTGTAACAAATAATATTGCAAATTTGTATCCTGCACCTTTATTTAAGGATTATTCAGAAACAACATTTGGTCATTACGTATCAATCAATTTTAAATTTCCAGATTCATATGAGTTAGGAACGGTTTCAGAAGAGCTGATAATTGAATTTGATGTAAAAAAAAAAGATGTTAGCAATATCAGAGTTATAAAAGGATTAAGTGATTATTTTGATAGTTCTATTGTGAAAATAATTGAAAAAACGAAAAAGAAATGGATACCGGTAAAGATTAATGACAATTTTATAAATACAAGACTAAGAGTTCATTTTATTTTTTACCTTGATGTTGTTGAACTTAATCTGAAATTTTCAAAGTAGCCAAATAAACGCCACACAACAAACAAATAAACAACATGCGGTTCAGCAGTAATCCGCAAGGACAAAGAGGATTTGCATGGTCGCAAAAATTTTAAATTTATAAATAACTAATAAGGCAAAATTTGTGCTGTGAGCAAACCGATAAATTATCGAAATTAACACCGCACGTTGCCTATTCAATCGTTAAAATTAAAAATAAAAAAATCAAAACAAACTCACCAATTATAATTTCCGCAAGTCGTGCAACGGATATTCCGGCATATTATTCCGATTGGCTGATTAACCGATTGAAAGAGGGTTTTGTTATTCGTAAAAATCCTTTTAATCAAAAGCCCTATAAAATCAGTTTTGATAACACGCGATTAATTGTTTTTTGGACTAAAAATCCTGAACCTTTAATGCAAAAACTCGATTGGTTTGACGATAAATTCCCGAATTATTATTTTCAGTTTACTTTAAATGATTACAATCGGCATATTGAACCGAATATGCCTGTTTTGCAAAAACGCATCGAAACATTTATTAAACTTTCGGAACGCATCGGGAAAGAAAAAGTGATTTGGCGCTTTGATCCTTTGCTCCTGACGGAGAATATTTCTGTTGATGATTTATTGCGAAAAATTGAAAATGTTGCCGAACAAGTTTCCGCATATACCGAAAAAATGGTTTTCAGTTTTGCGGATATTCAAAAATATCGCAGTGTTCGTAATAATTTGAAAAGAGCCGGTATTTCTGCCCGTGAGTTTTCCGAAAAAGAGATGTTGCAAACGGCAAAAGGGATTTCTGAAATAATAAAAAGATTAGGAATAAAAGCAGCAACTTGTGCCGAGGAAATTGATTTGTCGGAATTCGGAATTCTGCATAATAAGTGCATTGATGATGAATTAATCTTAAAACTTTTTTCGGAAGATGTGAAATTAATGAACTTTTTGGGCGTTAAGAAAAATGAAAAAGGTATTTTTGTAAAAGCAAAAAAGAATTTAAAAGATAAAGGACAACGAAAATTATGCAAATGTATCTCAAGCAAAGATATCGGCGATTATAACACCTGTCCGGCAATGTGTGCTTATTGCTATGCCAATTCAAGCAAAAAATTGATTGCTCGGAATTTTAAGTCGCTTTAAAAAAAATAAATTAATATTATAGTATTCCGTTATACTCGTATGTTCGCAAAGTAAATAATCAAAAATTAAATGAAAGCATTAGTTTTACTGATATTATTTTCAATTTTCAATTTTAATTTTTCCGAAATTTATCATCCGGTGCATTTTTCGGTAATTAATATGGAATATAATATTCGTGAAGAAGCATTTGATATTTCGATAAAACTATTTACCGATGATTTTGAGAAGATTATTAATAAAAATGATAATGTTGTTCTTAATCTCGGAAAAGAAAATCAATTAAAAGATTGTAATAAATTTATAGACAAGTATATAAAAAAGAATTTCGTTATTGTTTTCGATAAAAAAGCGGTCAGCAAAAAGTTAGAACAAAAGAAATTTACCATTAACGAAAATGATAAAGCAATTTGGATTTATTATGCATTAAAAAGTAAAAAGCCGAGAAAAGTTCTAATCAGAAACACTTTAATGAATGATTTGTACAACGATCAGAAGAATTTGTTTATTTTTACGGTCAAAGATTTCCAGGAAGCAAAAAAGTTTAAAAAAAGCGATACAGACTTGCAATTTGTTGTTAAATAGCTTATATTTCACGAGATATTATTTTAATAAAAAATGAAAAAAACAGTACTTTATATCTTCTTTACATTCATTGTTTTTAATACTTGGGCAACGCATAACCGTGCCGGAGAAATTACTTATACTCATGTTTCGGGGAATACATACAGAATAACATTGATTACTTATACCTATACGCCGAGTGCCGCTAATGAAACACGAAATTATCTGACGATGCAATGGGGTGACAATACAAGTTCTGAGATTCCGCGTATTGATATTCAATACCTTCCCGATGACATTCAAAAAAATACCTATGTAATGAATCATACGTTTCCCGGTGCCGGAGTTTACCAAATTGTTATGACGGATCCGAACAGAAATCGCGGGATTATAAATATTCCCGAATCCGTTACCGTAAAGTTTACAATTAAAACAACCTTGAAAATTGATCCTGATATCGGTGCTAATAATACACCGGTTTTATTAAATCCGCCGGTTGATAAAGCTGCTCTTAATCAGATATTTATCCATAATCCGAATGCTTATGATCCGGACGGTGACAGTTTATCCTATAAAATTACCGAATGTCTCGGTAATAACGGACTTCCGATTCCCGGCTATACTTATCCTGCAGCAAGTAATACGCTTTATGTGGATGCAGTTACGGGTGATTTTGTTTGGGATTCGCCGATGCAAGTAGGTGAATATAATGTTGCCATGTTGATTGAAGAATGGCGAAACGGTATTAAAATAGGTGAAATTGAGCGTGATATGCAAATTGAAGTTCAGGAAACCGATAATCATCCGCCTGTAATTTTAAATCTTCCTGATTATTGTGTTACGGCAGGAGATACTTTGGATTTTGACGTGACGGCAACCGATCCGGACGGAGACGATATTACTCTTACTGCTTCAGGAGGTATTTTTAATTTCAGTAACAGTCCCGCAAGTTTTCCCGATACAACAGGAGCTACACCCTTAACTGCTTTATTTCATTGGGAAACGGTTTGTGATCATGTACGTAAACAACCTTATAATGTTCTTTTCAGAGCAGAAGATATTAATCCTGAAGTCGGGCTGACGGCATATAAAAATGTAATGATTGAAGTTGACGCTCCGGCTCCTCAAAATTTATCGGCAACACCTACTCCGAATTCGGTTATATTAAATTGGGATACTTATCAATGCAGTAATGCAACAGGATTTAAAGTATATCGGAAAAATGAACCTTTTTCATACACCCCGGCAGATTGCGAAACAGGGATTCCTGCAAATTCGGGATATGTTATTGCCGGAATTATAAATAATTCGGGAGTTACAAGTTTTGAAGATGATTTTAACGGCTTTGGTTTGCCGCAAGGTTATAATTGGTGCTACAGAATAACGGCAATTTTTGCTGACGGAGCAGAAAGTTATGTTTCGGAAGAAGTTTGTACCGAACTTATCAAAGCAGCACCGATTATTACTGAAACAAACGTTTCAAATACGGATGAACAAAACGGCAGTATTCATCTTACATGGATGCAACCGACAGAATTTGATACGGGAATTTATCCGGGACCTTATAAATATATCATTAAATCTGCCGACGGACAAATATGGGAAAATTTCTCAAATCCGATTGATGTTCCGGGTATTACGGATACGACTTTTATTGATACACTTATTGATTCAAAAACAGATGCTAAATCGTACGAAATAGGATTATATAATCAAAACGGAAGTGATTGGGATCTCATCGGAAGTAATTCTCACAGTTCTTCACTATTTATAGAAGGTATTGCGGGTGATAAACGAATGACAATAAAAGTAAATGATTTTACCCCTTGGAATAATTATTTGTTTGTTTTGTACAGAAAAAAATCGGATTCGGATTGCAATCCGAATGCCTTACCTTATGATTCGATTACATCTTTTTTCGGAAATCAATATACCGATAAGGGCTTAAGTAACGATTCAAATTATTGGTATAAAGTGAAAAGTTACGGACAATACGGCTTAAATTTCATTCCGAAACCTTTGATAAATTTTTCACAAGAAATTTGCGTGTCACCTCAGGATACTGTTCCTCCTTGCCCTGTGAATTTGTCATTATCAACAGATTGTGACTTATTTCAAAATTATTTAGATTGGACGGTTGATACCGAATGTGCACCGGATATTGATAATTTTTTGATTTTTTATTCCGATACGATTGCCGGTGGTTTTCAATTAATCGATACGGTTAAAGATAATACCGTAAGAACCTATATTCACTCTCCGGAAGAATCTTTGGGTGCTTGCTATGTTGTGTCGGCACAAGATTCTGCCGGAAATTTTATTCCTCCGGAAGATTTGGTACGAGTATGTATTGATAATTGTGAATATTATGAACTTCCGAATGTATTTACTCCGAACGGTGACGGGAAAAATGATATTTTTAAACCGTTTCCTTATAAATTTGTAGAAAAAATTAATATGACTATTTATAACCGTTGGGGGAATGAAGTATTTAAAACAGAAGATCCGGACATCAATTGGGACGGCAAAGATTTTCAAACTCATAAACCGCTTTCTGACGGAGTATATTATTATGTATGTGATGTTTATGAGCGAAGATTGTCAGGGCTTGAAGTCAGAAATATAGCCGGCTTAATACGAATTTTTGCTAATGACGGGAATACAAAAAAACAATAAAATGACAATGATAAGGCAAATCGTTATATCGATAATTATAGTATTTTCAGGTTTTGTTGCAAGAAGTCAAACAATTGAAAATAATTTATACCAAAAGGCATTTTCGAATTATTCGCAAAAACAATATGATAAGGTATTATCTCTTTTAAATCAAACAAATTTGCAACTTTTAAATGATGCTGAATTTTATTTACTTGCCGGAGATTCTTATTTTAAATTAAATCAATATGAAGATGCATTGAAAGATTATTACACGGCTTTTAAATTAAAAAATAAACCTGCAGCTCTAAAAATTGCCGAATGTTATTCACATCTCAATAAACCTTCCAAAGCTGTTGAATATTTGAAAATTTACCTTAAATCACCGAATAAATTATTACAATCTGAAATAAAATTAATGCCTGCTTTTAATCAAATTGAGAGCAGTAATGTATGGATTAATTTATGGAAAGAAAATTATTATAACAGCTATGAAAAGAAACTTGATGAAGCAAAATATCAAATTTCTAAAGGCGATTATGCAACGGCATTTGATATACTCGATAAGTTGATAATAAAAAATAAGAAACGTCATAAAGCATACGAGATAAGAGGAGATTTGTTGCTCTTAACGAAGGATTATAAAAATGCGTCATCAGCTTTTTTGAAAGCTTCTGAGATAAAAAAACATAATTTAACATATAAAATTAAAGCAGCAGATGCTTTTTATTTATTGAAAAAATACAAACGTGCAGAAAGTATTTATAATGAGATAATTGCTGACAAATATTACGATCCGAAAATTCTCCTGAATAAAACAAAAAATGAGATTGAAATAAAAAAAACAGCAGAAGCAAAACAGAGTATAAATTTATTTTTATCGTATTTCCCCGATAATGCCGAAGCATATTATTTATCCGGGAAAATACATTCAGCGGATAATGAGAATATTGCTGCTTTGGAAGATTTTAATCGGTCGATTGAAAAAGATGATTCAAAACCTGAATATTTTATTTCTTGCGGAGATTCTTATTTGAAAACAAAAACTTTTACATCAGCAGTAAATTCTTATTCTATGGCATTGGATTTAAATCCTAAATTAGCTGAAGTCTGGTATAAAAAAGGCATGGCTGAAATAAAACTTTATAAATATGCAGAAGCTTGTGAGGATTTAAAGAAAGCAAAATCAATGAATTACAATAAAGCTGATGATCTTATATTCAAATACTGCAGATAAACATTATTTTTACGATAATAAAATTTTAGTTTCTTTTGCAAAAAAGTTATAACATGGATAATAACAAAAATGAAATTGATTTACTGGAATTATTAATAAAAATTTATCTTTATTTAAAAAAATATTGGTGGATTTTAGTTATTTCCGTTTTTGCGGGAATTATTTTTACTTTTATTAAGAATAAATCGTCCGTTAAATCATATAATTCATCAATGATTGTATATGCAAAGCAGAATGATAATTATATGTATGCTGTTACATTTAAAGAATTCAGCAAACGTTATGAGAAAAATCCTACGGAAGTGATTACCGGGATTATAAATCAAGCTAATGAGTTAATTAAAAGTAATAATCTTGATATTCTGGCAAGGAAGATGAATTTAAAAGCAGAAGACCTGAAAGGACTTAAAGTAATTTCTTCTTTCTATAAAACAGAAAAGGGGGAAGCTCACGGAAATATTGTAAAAATAAATGCAACATCCTCAAATCAAGACGTATATAATAATTTGGGAAACGGAATTGAATATTTAATAAATAATAACGCATATGTTAAATCTCAAATTTCCGAGGATTCTTTGATGTTGATAAATATTATCCGAAAGATTGATATTAAATCTAAAGAATTGGACAGTATGCTGTCCAAATTATTTAAAAACGGAAAATCTAATGATTTAATAATTTTTAAAGATAATTCTTTTTTCGGTGAAAGTGTGATGTTAGCTTCTCTTAAAGAAAAATTAATTAAGAAACTTCAAAATCTGGATCAAGTAAAAATTGTTGAAGATTTTTATGTGCCTGAATCAAAAACAGGAAGTATTAAAACAGCTTTGATATTAAATAGTATTATCTTCTTATTCCTGGGTTTTATTATTATATTTTTTATTGTTTTTAACAAAAAAGCAAAAACTTTTAATCAAAACCGAAAGAATTCTCAGTAATATTTTTTTATGATAAAGAAGATTGCAATTGCATCTGAAAGTCCCGTTAAAATTGAAGCTGTTAAAATTGCTTTTTCAAAAGTATTTCCCGATGTGAATTTTAATATTAAAAGTATGTCGGTTGCTTCCGGAGTTCCTGATCAACCTATGGGGAACGAAGAGACATATACGGGAGCAAAAAACAGAGCAAAAAATATTCAAACTAAAATTTCTGATTTTAATTTTTGGATAGGAATTGAAGGCGGAATTGAAAAAAATATACACGGAACCGAAGCTTTTGCATGGATTTATATTATTTCGGGAAATAAAACCGGAAAAGCACGTACGGCAAGTTTCTTTTTACCGAAAAAAATAACCGATTTGATTGAAAAAGGTTATGAACTTGGTGAAGCAGATGATATTGTTTTCAAACAAAAAGATTCAAAAATGAAAACCGGTGCAGTAGGAATATTAACAAAAAATATTACTTCTCGTTCTGACTATTATTCAGAAGCCGTTATTTTAGCTCTGATACCTTTTATTAATGATGATTTATATTGAGAAATGATAATTGAAACAGACTGATGACTTGGATTGAAATAACAGAACTTGTATTATTGGGGATTTTCGTCGGTTTTGTCAATACCCTTTCCGGAAGCGGCTCATTGCTGACTTTGCCTTTCCTCATTTCTTTGGGATTGCCGGCAAATGTGGCTAACGGTACAAACAGAATTGCAATTTTACTGCAAAATGTAGTAGGTGTTGCAAGTTTTAAAAAGCAAAAAGTTTTTGAATTTAAAGAAGCCGTTTGGCTGACAATTCCTGCAATTATAGGTGCCGTAATCGGTGCTTCGGTTGCCGTAAAAATAAGTGATGCTTTAATGGAAAAAATAATTGCCGGGATTTTAGTTTTTATGTTTCTCTTATTAATTTTTAAGCCGAATATGTGGCTGAGGGAACAAGCTAAAGATTTAAAAACAAAGCCGACTTTTATTCAATTTATTGTATTATTTTTTGTTGGAATTTACGGCGGATTTATTCAAGCCGGTGTAGGGTTGTTTTTATTAGCCGGTTTGGTACTGGGTGCGGGTTTCGATTTGGTGAAAGCGAATGCAGTTAAAGGATTTATTATTTTATTGTACACCGTATTCGCCTTATCAATATTTATTTACAACGATTCCGTTGATTATAAAATCGGATTGATACTTGCCGGCGGAAATATGGCAGGGGCATTTATTGCGAGCAGATTTGCAGTAGATTGGGGACCGAAATTTGTTCGATACGTTTTATTAGTGGTTTTATTTTTAGCATCTTTGAAATTATTCGGAGTGTTTGATTATTTGTTCTCTTGAAAATTACAGAAAATCATATCGTATCTGAGGAAATTACCGGACTCGTCAGAGCCGTTGATTATATCCTGAAAGAATTTTCTTTTTTTGAAACAAAATCAGGTGTTAAAAAAGCAATAAAAAAGCAAAGAATTAAAATTGACGGGCAAATTTGCCTTACGGGAACAATTATAAAAACCGGACAAATTATAGAACTTTTTGAAGAAAAATCAAGCATTCGCAAAATTTTCAAACTGAAACTTCCGATAATTTTTGAAGATGATTTTATTGCCGTAATTGATAAACCCGGCGGTATCAGTGTCAGCGGGAATTATTTTAAAACAGTACAAAATGCTTTGCCTTATAATTTGAAAAAATCAGGTGAAAAAGATGCTTTAGAATTTCCTTTGCCTGTTCATCGTCTTGATAATCAGACTTCAGGATTGTTGTTAATTGCAAAAACCCGACAAGCAAGAATACATCTCGGAAAACAATTTGAAGAAAAGCAAGTAAAGAAAATGTATTATGCCGTTGTTATCGGTACACCGCCGAACAAAGGCAGCATAAATTTTCCGATTGAGGGCAAAGATGCATTTACGGAATTTGAATGTATTCGAAGTGAAAAATCATTAAGAAACGGACATTTATCTTTAATAAAATTGTTTCCGCATACCGGAAGAACACATCAACTGCGAATTCACTGCGAGAAATCCGGTTTCCCTATTCTCGGAGATAAACTGTATCATTCCGATTTGTCTGTTTTTAAAGGGAAAGGTCTTTTCTTATCGGCTTCGCAATTGGCTTTTAATCATCCGATTACAAATTCTCCCTTGAGTTTTGCTGTTCCGTATCCGAAAAAATTTGACACGATTATTGAACGGGAAAAAAGACGCTTTATATCTAATATTGATAGGAATTATTAAGGATATTTGTTTGGTTGAGAAATACAAATATCCTTAATAAAAAAATTAAAATAATATACTATTGTTCATGTTGTAAGGTACATTTTGAACAGCCTTCAGCAGAACAATAATGGATTGTTCCTTTTGGAGTCCATGTTGATCCGTATGTACACCCGCTTCCGGAACCGCAACTGCAGTTGTATCCTTTAGAATCATCAAGAAAGAAACCCAGAATTCCCTGTTTCTTCATACCGACAACAATTAGTTTTCCAAGAAATTCTGTAGGAACCATAACGTAGCCTTCAGGTATTTTATTAATTGTTGCTCCTTTTAATTTTTCAATATCAGATTCATTTGTATGTCCTTCAATAAATTTATAAAAATGTTCTAATACATCTTTGTCCTTAAAAATGAATGGCTTGGGTGAAGGAATGTTTTGAAAATCATCTTCATCAGTAAAAAAACGTTCGGGTTTATTGAAATTTACGATTTGTGCATCTTTTAAATAAAACTTTTCAGCACCTTTCTCAATTTGCATCAAACATCTACTGCAAGTTCCGTCTGTAGAACATCCGCTTTGATTTCCGATCATATAGGGATCGCAACCTTTCCCTGCCAAACATTCACATGAAACAGAACTTTTTGAAAAAGATTTAACTCTTTCATTTTCGTCTTTATCAGTTAATAAAGTAATTAACTTATAACCATCCGGAAGAACGAAATTAAGAGATTTACCTTCAATCGATAATTCTGTTTCGACAGGAAATGTAAACATTTCATTATACATAACAGATTCTTTAATTTTTATCGGAAATGTTTTGTTTTGTAATGAAGTATCTCTTTCACAAGAATTCAAAAGACTCATTGAAAGAAAAATTAAAACCGTACTGATAATAAATAAGAACTTTTTCATAATATAAAATTTTAATTATTAAAGTTACGAATTTAGAAAAAAAAAAAAACGATTTCGGAGATTTTTTATCATGTTTTACAGCATCTTATTGAGGAATGATACATATTTAATAAGGTTTAAATTGTTTAAGTAATGTTTTTGCAAACATCTGATTTATAAATGTTAAATAATTTGTATATCCGTAATATGTCATAATTCTGTAATTTCGGCATTAAAAGGTCTATCGAAGATACGTTCTCCGAAATATCTTCATAAATCTTTATTTTTCTCAAAAAAAATACTTAATTTTAATTATGATTGTTTACCAATATACAATTAAATAATATGTATAATAAAAAAATATTGCTTGTAAAGGACTAAATACATTAAAGTTTTATCTTTGCAGCCAATTTTAAAAAATGGTTTCTGTAAATAACATAATACTTGCCTTCAGCGGAAAAACCTTGCTCGATAATATTTCTTTTGTCGTAAACAAAAAAGATCGCATCGGTTTAACCGGAAAAAACGGTGCCGGCAAATCCACTTTAATGAAAATTATGAGCGGATTGCAAGAAGTTGACGGAGGCAGTATATCATTTCCTTCCGAAATGAAAATCGGATATCTCCCGCAACAAATGACTTATCCGAAAGGAAAAACGGTGTTGGAAGAAACATTTACAGCTTTTTCTGAAATTTTTAAGCTTGAAAAGCAAATTGAAAATATCGGAAATCAATTAGCCGAAAGAGATGATTATCACAATGATGCGTATTTGGAACTAATTGAACAACTGAATAAAAAAGAAGAACAGTTTCGTTTGCTCGGCGGAAATTCTGTTCACGGCGAAGTCGAAAAAACCTTAAAAGGTTTGGGTTTTGAGCAAAATGATTTTCAACGGCAAGTTACCGAGTTCAGCGGCGGTTGGCGAATGCGTATTGAATTGGCAAAAATAATTCTTCAAAAACCCGATTTACTTTTGCTTGACGAACCGACCAATCATCTTGATATAGAGTCGATAGAATGGCTGGAACAACTTTTGATTTCATATCCCGGTGCAATTATGTTAATATCGCACGACAGAACCTTTTTAGATAATATTACCAAACGAACTATTGAAATTTCACTGGGTAAAATTTATGATTACAAAGCTGCTTACAGTAAATATGAGCAATTGCGGAAAGAACGCATCGAACAACAAACGGCGGCTTATGAAAATCAGCAGAAAAAAATAAAAGATACCGAACAATTTATCGAACGGTTCAGAGCAAAAGCAACCAAAGCCGTGCAAGTGCAATCGCGCATTAAGCAATTGGAAAAAATTGACCGTATTGAAATTGATAAAACCGATATTTCCGATTTACATGTGAAATTTCCGCCGGCTCCGCATTCCGGAGAATTGACACTTGATGTTGAATATCTTACTAAAAAATATGATCATAAAACCATTCTGAAAGATATTATTTTGACTGTTGAAAGAGGTCGGAAGATTGCTTTTGTAGGAAAAAACGGTGCGGGAAAAACAACCTTAATAAAAATTATTACCGGTAAAACAGATTTTTCCGGAAAAGTAAAATTGGGACATTTGGTTAAAATCGGCTATTTTGCTCAGAATCAGGAAAAAGAATTGGATGAAAATAAAACCGTTTTTGAAACATTGGATGATATTGCGGTAGGAGAGGTGCGAAAAAAGTTGCGAACAATCTTGGGAAATTTCCTTTTCAGTGATGATGATATTGAAAAAAAAGTTGCCGTATTATCCGGTGGTGAACGTGCTCGATTGGCATTGGCGAAGTTGATGTTGGAACCTTATAATTTTTTAATTTTGGATGAACCGACCAACCATTTGGATATTCATTCGAAAGATGTTTTGAAACAGGCACTTATGCAATATAACGGAACTTTAATAGTCGTTTCTCACGACAGACATTTTCTGAACGGATTGCCTGATGAGATTTATGAATTTACAAATCATAAAATCAAGAAACATTCAGGTGATATAAATTTATTTTTGGAAAAGAAAAAAGCAGAAAGTCTAAAACAATTTGAAAAAAACAGTGGTACAAAAAAAAATAAAATTAGTACAAGTTCAAACAATAAAGATTTGTATTTAAAACGAAAAGAAGCAGATAAAGAAATTCGTAAAGCCGAAAAAGAACACAATAATCTTGAAAAACGAATTGAAGAATTAGAAGATTTTATTACCGAATGTGAAGACAAATTATCTTCCGGAGAAAAAATAACCGATACAAATTTTTGGACTGATTTTGAAAATGCAAAAAAAGAAGTTGATCAAAAGATGTTGATTTGGGATGAGTTAACTCAAAAAATATCCGAATTTACCCAAAAAAAAGATTCGTTAAAATAAACTTCACGAAATTTCGATTGTGGTTATCCGAAAATAAAATATATTCTTATATTTGCATTTAACTTGTTTTTAATATTTTAAGCAAATGTTCTTTTTGTTTTTTACTAAGTTAAGTATTTGATAATAAGAAAAAATAGAAATTGATGGTAAGACAAACTTTCAGAATAGTTATTACTGTTTTAATAATTTCCGGATTATTCTTTTATCCGAATTGCAAAGGAGAAGATTCGGATAAAGATACAAATGCCGACTCTCTTCAAATTCAGAATTCTGATAAAACATTTAAATTCAAAGAAAAGCTGTTCAGTATTCCGTCACCTTTTGTTGCATCAGACTTAATAAAAGAAATTTCTGATGATTTTAACAGCGATCTTCTGAATCCTGCCGAAAATAAAATTAATTATACAACAACTTCCGACAAAGCGTTAAATCTTGGTGTTTATACTGCAGATTTAGCGTATTCAAATGTATATGAACAGTTTTCTTCAACAACAAAATACATTAAAGTTGTTCGTAATTTATCTTCTGAGTTACAAATCATGAATTCATATACGGACAAGGTTCTTGAAAATTTCGAAAAGAATTTGAATGATAAAGATTCATTAAATAAGATTTTTACCAATGCATATCGAGAAACTGATTTGTATCTTTCTGAAAATAACAGACAGGAAATTGCTGATTTAGTAGTGACGGGTGCTTGGATTGAAGGATTGTTTTTAATGACACAAATTGCTCAAGAAGAAAATAATAAAGAATTAATTGACCGAATCGGTGAGCAAAAGTATTCTCTTCAAAATTTAATAATTTTATTGAATAAGCATCAACAAAAAAATGAACAACTAAAATTTTTAAATAATAAATTGAATGAATTAAACCGTGAATTCAGTCAAATTGAAATAAAATATAAATACATTAATCAAATTGTTGTTCCTAATGAACGAAAAAGTATTATTTTGAGCGAAACTCAAATTATTATTACCCCGGAATTATTAAAAAGGATTACTGAAAAAGTTAAAGAAATCAGAAAATTAATTATTAAATAATTCAAAATTAAAGTGAAGAATTTAAAATTTAAATATTTCGTTCTTTTATTAAGTTTAATTGTATTAAAATTTAATGCAACTGCTCAACTGGATTCGGTAATGGCAAGATGCAACACGCTTCTGACAGAAGATTTTATATCAGACGGACAACAATATTTAAGTTTAATTACAGGTGATCAAACGGCTGAATTCAGTGTTGTTTTTTACGGCGGGAATATATACAGAGTTATTTCATGCGGTGGTAACGACAGTAAAGATATCATTTTTAATATTTATGATAAATATCGAAATTTATTGTTTTCGAATATTGATTATGATAATACCAATTATTGGAATTTTCAGTTTGAATCAACCGTTGAATGCTTTATTGAAGCAAAATTTGAACCGGGAAACAGCAGGTCCGGTTTTGCCGTTATCTTAATAGGTTTACAAAAATGAGTGAAAATATTTTAAAAGCATTAATGCAGCTTTTTGCCATCATTGCTCGTCCGGACAGTGATGAGAGTTCTCGTCGTCCTCTTGTGAAATTGTTTTTGAACCAGCAACTTAATAAAGAGTTAGTATCGCATTATCTTATTATTTTTGATAATTTTTATCACGAACATCAAAAAAAATCTCAGAATAAACTTGCAAAAAGAATTGCATCTTCTTCAGTAAGAGTCCTTACTATTTGTACAATAATAAATAAAGAACTGACCTTAAAACAAAAAATAATTGTTCTGGTTCGTTTATTGGAATTTATCAATTCTGAGGGTAAAGCTTCGGAGCAGGAATATGAGTTTGTTAAAACCGTTGCCGAAACTTTTTATATCTCCGATGAGGAATATAGAAGACTTAAAATGTTTGTTCTGAATAAAAAAGGGAATATTCCCGAGTTTGAAAATGTTTTGGTAATTCATGACAAAGAACCCGAAGATAAGAAAGTAAAATATCTTTATACAAAAGCACTTGATGAACCTATAATCGTATATTACAGTAAGATATCAAATATGTATATCTTTGAATATTACGGTTCAAAAGAATTATTTCTTAACGGCCAACTGATTCTTAAAGATCGAGTATATGCACTTTCTGCCGGCTCTGCAATTCGTGATGCTAAACGACATCCGATTTATTTCAGCGATATCGTAAAAGCATTTAAAGACGAATCTCAAAAAACAAGTCTTCTTTTTGAAGTTAAGAATCTTACTTATAAGTTTCAGAGCGGAAAAATAGCTCTTCATAAAACTGATTTTACTGAAACTGACGGTAAACTTATCGGTATTATGGGTGCAAGCGGTTCCGGAAAATCAACCTTACTTAATATCCTTAACGGAAATTATCCTTCTTCAACCGGAGAAGTTTTAATAAACGGGTTTGATGTTAACAGAGATAAAGAAGAACTTGAAGGTATAATCGGTTTTGTTTCGCAAGATGATTTATTGATGGAGGATTTAACCGTTTTTCAAAATTTGTATTATAATGCCGAATTATGTTTCGGCGGCTTATCGAAAAATCAAATTCTTGAAAAGGTTGTTAAAATTCTAGAGGATCTCGGATTATTTGATATTCGGAACATGAAAGTCGGTAGTCCTTTGAATAAAAAAATCAGCGGCGGACAACGAAAACGTTTAAATATTGCTCTGGAATTAATCCGTGAACCTGCAATTTTATTTCTGGATGAACCAACTTCGGGTTTGTCGTCTCGTGATTCTGAAAATATTCTTGACTTACTGAAAGATATTACATTAAAAGGAAAATTGATTTTTGTTGTTATTCATCAACCGTCTTCCGATATTTTTAAAATGTTTGATCGCCTGCTTATTCTTGACCAAGGCGGATATGTGGTATATAACAGTGATCCGGTAGATTCTTTAGTCTATTTTAAATCACGAATAAAACAAGCCGATTGGAGTGAAAGCGAATGTCCCGTATGCGGAAATGTTAATGCAGAACAGATATTTGATATTTTAGAATCTCAAATATTGGATGAATACGGAAATTTAACTTCGCTGAGAAAATTTAAACCCAGAGAATGGTACACATATTACGAAGAAAATAAACCGAAAGAAGATATTCTGCCAAAAGCTGAAGTTGATAAAGATAAGATTTATAAATCATTACCCGATATAAAATTTAAAGTTCCTAATAAATTAAAACAATTTTGGATTTTTACTCAACGTGATGTTAAATCTAAATTAGCCAATGTTCAATATATGGTTCTGAATTTATTAGAAGCTCCGATTTTGGCTTATTTACTGTCAGAAATAATTAAATATTTAAATATTTCGGCAGAAAATACTATCGGTTATAATTTTAGCGAAAATGATAATATTCCCGTATATATTTTTATGGCTGTAATTATTGCCCTTTTTACCGGTCTAACAATGAGTGCCGATGAAATTATTAAAGACAGAAAAATAAGAACTCGTGAATCGTTTTTAAATTTGAGCAGAAATAGTTATTTGCTTTCTAAAGTATTCATACTCTTCGCAATAGCGGCATATCAAGCATTGGCTTTTACTGTAATAGGCAATTCGATTTTGCATATTAAATCCATGTATTGGGAATATTGGCTAATCTTATTTTCAACTTGGGCCTCTTCAATAATGATGGGCTTGAATATTTCCGACGGATTTAAAACTTCCGT
>JAOZQB010000001.1:35555-42694 GCA_029932445.1 Bacteroidales bacterium
GGGCCTCTTCAATAATGATGGGCTTGAATATTTCCGACGGATTTAAAACTTCCGTTACAATCTATATTCTCATTCCTTTCTTAATTATTCCTCAAATTATTTTAAGCGGGATTATTGTAAGATATGAAAAGTTAAATCCGGCAATAACTCAACCCGGAACCATTCCTTGGTTCGGTGAAATTATTACGGCAAGATGGTCCTACGAAGCACTGGCTACCTACCAATTTGTTAATAATAAATATGAAAAACCAATTTATAAATGGGAACGTATTAAGCATGAAGCAAATTATAAGAAAGATTTAATTGTCAGTAATTTAAAAAATAAAATAAGTTATTACGAAAGACATAAAAATGAACTTTCAAAAGAAAACATAATTAATGAAAACCTGAGTGTTATCAGAAATGAAGTTTTAAAAGAACTGAAAGTAAATAATAAAGTAACAACGGATTTAAATTTGAATAATATCTATGTTAATAAAATAACCACTGACGATATTACTAAGTTGAAAACTTATCTTGTTGATTTAAAACAATATTACATCAATCGATATAAATTGGCTGAACAAAAAGAAGATGAATATATTAATAAACAGACTAACACACCTGAATTAAACGAAAAATATATTCAATTAAAAAGAACATTTCATAATGAAGCTTTGGAAGAAATTGTTACTAATAAAAATGAACTAAAAAAAATACTGGAATATAACGGACATCTTTATCAAAAAACAGATATGATTTATAAATATCCGGAACGTGTTTTAATTTCTCAATTTTATGCTCCCAAAAAGAAATTATTTGACGGGAAGTATTACCCGACTTTTTGGGTGAACTTTTTTGTTATTTGGTTTTTTACTATTCTCTTGTATTTTTCATTGTATTTCAGTATTATAAAAAGATCATTCTTATTTTTTGAGAATTTGAAATACAGAGTAAAAGAAAAACATGAACACAATCTTTAAACAGTTCCTGATTTTTTTTGAAACGATTCCGTCCGACCTTTATAAACAAAACACAAACACGAATGAAACTTATTATTATCAACGGTCCAAATCTTAATCTTCTGGGAATCAGAGAAAAAGAAATATACGGAAATAAATCTTTTGAAAGCTGTTTTGAAAATTTATCATTTAAATTTCCTGACTGTAAACTTGAGTTTTTCCAATCGAATATTGAAGGTGAGATTATTAATAAGCTTCATGAAGTCGGTTTTTCATACGATGGTATTATATTGAATGCAGCAGCATACACACATACTTCTCTGGCAATTGCAGATGCTGTTAAAGCAATTTCTTCTCCTGTTATTGAAGTGCATATTTCAAATATTTTCAGTCGCGAAAAAATCAGACATACTTCATTGATAGCTCCTTATTGCAAAGGCAGTATCTCAGGTTTCGGATTGAAATCTTATGAATTAGCAATAAAAAGTTTTTTATAAATATCCTTTTTTCTTTTTTTGTTTGAATAATTCCCTCAATTGACGTATATTTGTTAATGTTTTCATTTATACTGATACAATGAATCTTTCTCTGATAAATAATGATCCTTATTTAAAACCTTTTGAAGACACTGTTTTATACAGATTAAAACATTTCGAGAAAAAAGAAAATGAACTGACTCAGGGAAAAACATTATCAGAGTTTGCAAATGCTCATCATTATTTCGGTTTACATAAGACAAAATCAGGATGGGTTTATCGTGATTGGATGCCTAATGCACAAGAAGTTTGGTTAATCGGTGATTTTTCCGGATGGAAACATATTGATAAATTTAAACTAACAAAGGAAGCAAACGGTAATTTTTCGATAGCATTAAAATCATCCGTGCTTAAACATGGTGATTTATATCGAATGTTTATTAAGTGGGACGGAGGCAGCGGTGACAGAATTCCGGCTTATGCAAAACGTGTTGTACAGGATAAACAAACAAAAATTTTCAATGCTCAAGTGTGGTTTCCTGCAAAAGTTTACAAATTGAAACATTCTTCACCTGAAAAAAAAGAATCTGTTTTTATCTATGAAGCACATATCGGAATGGCTTCCGAAGAAGGAAAAGTTGCAACTTTCAATGAGTTTAAAGAAAATATTATTCCGAAAATTCATTCTTTGGGTTATGATACAATTCAATTAATGGCGATTCAGGAACATCCGTATTACGGATCTTTCGGTTATCATGTTTCAAACTTTTTTGCTGTTTCTTCAAGATTCGGAACACCGGAAGAACTTAAAGAACTTATTGATGAGGCACATAAAAACGGTATCCGTGTAATTATGGATATCGTTCATTCTCATGCGGTTAAAAATGAAGTGGAAGGTATAAGCAAATATGACGGAAGTGACTATCAATTTTTCCATACCGGAGGCAGAGGACAACATTCGGCATGGGACTCACGCTGTTTTGATTACGGAAAAAATGACGTGTTACACTTTCTGTTATCAAACTGCAAATTTTGGATTGAGGAATATCATTTTGACGGTTTTAGATTTGACGGTGTAACCAGTATGCTATATCTTAATCATGGTCTTGGAACTGATTTTACTTCATATAATGATTATTTTAACGATAATCAAGATGAAGATGCATTAACCTACTTAACTTTAGCAAATAAATTAATTCATGAAATTAAACCTGAGGCAATTACTGTTGCTGAAGAAATGAGCGGTATGCCGGGTATTGCAAGCCCGATTGCTGACGGAGGTTTTGGTTTTGATTATCGCTTGGCAATGGGAATTCCGGATTTTTGGATTAAAACCATAAAAGAACAAAAGGACGAAAATTGGCATATCGGAAATATTTTTTATCGTTTGACTGATAAACGAAAAGATGAAAAGACAATAAATTATTCCGAATCACATGACCAAGCATTGGTAGGAGATAAAACAATAATTTTTAGACTTGCCGATGCGGATATGTATTATTTTATGCAAATTAATAATATGAATATAATTACCGAACGGGCTGTTGCTCTGCATAAAATGATACAATTAATAACTTCTGCAACGGCTCAATCCGGCTATTTGAATTTTATGGGCAATGAATTCGGACATCCGGAATGGATTGATTTTCCTCGCAAAGGGAATGATTGGTCGTATCATTATGCAAGAAGGCAATGGAGTTTGGCACAAAATAAAGAATTGGCATATTTTTATTTGAATTCATTTAATACCGAACTGATACATTTGTTAAAATGTAAGAATATTCTCAATCTTGAGATAAAACTGTTGTCCGATAAAGCATACGACCAAGTTCTTATTTTCAGCAGAGGTAATTATATTTTTGTATTCAATTTTAATCCGTTTATGTCGTTTCAGGATTATGGTTTTGAAACAGAAGAAGGTAATTATAAAATTATTTTGAATTCCGATGATGAAACTTTCTTGGGACAAGGTCGAATAAATACTGAAATTCTTTATAAAACCTCTGACACTGAAGGTAATAATATCCTTAAGTTATATATTCCGGTAAGAACATGTTTTGTTTTGGAAAAAAGAAAAGGGGATTAGTTTTTTTAATTTCCGTAATCTCAAAAATGGCTTATAAAATTTTTTTATATTTATTTTTGAGGTAGGTTAATGTCCATCTTTCTTTCCAGCTTCCCCAAGGATGATGAATACCGAGAGAAATTCCGTTATTTTTAATTCTTTTTATATCTTTTTTATTGTTGGGAGAGGGCGGGTGATAAATTAACCTTTCAGGTAAGTATATGTCACTGTATTTTTTTTTATTTTCATTATATATTCTTGTTAAAAGTCCCGGTCCCGTTGCATTGATAACTTGATTGTAATTAGTAATGACAGGCGGATTTTTGATTAAATCATTAATAACATCTGACCAAAATTGATGATTCGGGACAGAAGCAAAAAAGCAATTTCCCAGTGTATCTTCTTGGTCTCCGAAGCTGATACTTCTGTTTAAAGGTAAAATGATTTTATGATTATTAAAATCAAATTGTTTCAAAATTTCATAATCTAAATCAGCATAAATACCTCCGATTTTATACATTATCAGATATCTTATTACATCAGCGCGCATTATTCCTCTTGAGAATCCGTTAAATATTTTGTAAAAACCGGGAAACTCTTTTTTAACAAATGCATCATTATCATCATCGGTCCACAATACGTATTTCCAATCAGGGTTTAATTTTTGAATTTTATTTACATAAGAAAGCCATTTCTTAGGAACATCTTTTGTTTTCCATGTTTGATGAATGATTTTCGGTATCATGTTTTTTATTTAAATGAATTATTTCAGCAAATAAGATAATGTATAAGCAATATCTTCAGAAAGTGTTTCAACAAAAGTAATATCATCTTCGGAGAATGTTCCCGATGAAGCTAATTCTATCACACCGTATATTTCTTCTTCAACAAAAATAGGTGAGAGCAACAGACTTTTTGGTTTTGTATGTCCGAAACCCGAAACAATTTTTATGTAATCGTCATCAACTCTGTCTATATATACGGATGATTTGTCGGCGGCACAGGTTCCGACTAATCCTTCACCTATTTTTATTTCTTTATTGATAATTTTTTTCTCATCGTATGCATAAGATGCTTTTAATTTTAATAAATCGGAGTTTTCTTTTTTATCAACGACATAAATACCGCCGATATCAGCATGTAAAAAATGCACCAATTCCGATAATAAATTAAATGTTAAATTATCTAAATTTCCGAATTGTTGACGAATTATTTTCCCGAATTTTACAATACCGTCTTTGTGTTTATCAGAAATTGCTTTTATTTGCTCATCCTTTTTTCGTTCATCATCTTTTGATATTAAGAAATTTCTTAAATTATTTAAAGCATTTCCGAGCTTATCATCGGAGTTGAATTCTCCTTCAATTTCTATTAATTTATTTGATTTTAAACTGTTGATGAATTTAGTTTTGATTTCAGTATCTTTTTTTAATTGATGTATCAGACGTTTTGTTTTTTCAAATTCAGAGATATTAATATTGTCTTTTTCATTGAGTAGGACTAATTCTGAAAGTTCATTATTTGTATGTTTAAGTTGTTTTTTAATGAAATCGTAAATAAAAAAAACGATAACAATAAATACAATTATGAATAGTATTGTGAATAAAATATAGTTAATTAAAAAGCGTCGATTCTTATCAGTAAGTTCAGTTAAAACAATATCTTGAATATCCGCAATATTATTTTCACTTTCAAAAACTAAATCATCTAATTTGTCATATAATCCTGAATAATATGATGTTCCGTTTATCTTTTGAAGTTTGAAAAATTGAAGAACTGTGTTAATCCAATCAGCTGTGTTATTGATAACAATTTGTTTTTCGGAAGTATTTTCAAAAATTGATTGATTTTGCTTAATATTTTGCAAAAATGCTTTCTTTTCTTTTAAAAATTGTTCTTCACTTTCTCTGTTTCCTATTGACAGCAGGTTAGTTTTAGTTTTTTTCAGTTTTTGAAAATGATTATAAAGTTGAGGGTATGTTTTTAGAATTTTATCCGTTTTTTGTTCTGTTCGAATAATATTCTCCGTATATCCGTTTCCGGAATTTCCGAGTTTAACAATGTTTTCATTTAAAAGTTCAAAATCAGTCTCAAAATCAGTAAATAAATCTTTAATTTCATTAAATTTGACAGAAATATCAAAGTTAATGACAGAAGTTTGTTTATTAAGACTTTCCGTATTATTTTTTAACAGATTTAAAAAAAAGTATATTTTATCCGAATAAGCGTCATGTTTATAAATGTAGAAATCGTCAGAATGATTTATATTTTTATAATTTTGTGAGGCATTGTTTAATTGTTTTAAATTGACTGAAATTTCTTTAAGATTTCGAATAAAAGATATTGTATTACTTTGATTCCTTTGAATTGTATAAAAAAAATACATGAGAATAATTGAAGCAAGTACAATTGAACTTGCAAAAAATATAAAATATGTTTTTAATTTTCGAGAAGCAGAATTTAACATGTTGTGATTTTTGTTTTACCGAGATTCAATTTTAAACAAAAATAACAAAGAAATTTAATATCTTTGTAAAATTACATCTAAAATAAGCCGATTTATACTTATCCGAAATAAAATTTACGAATTACTTAAATTTATTTGGTCATTTTTTTGAATAATTCGAATAATTATATTTTCTTTGCAGTCCGAAATAAAAATAGAAGGTTTTCAATCAAATTAAAATACAATGTCAAGAGTTTGTCAAATAACAGGTAAGAGAGTGACATCAGGTAATAATGTATCACATTCGCATAAGAAAACGAAAAGAACATTTAAACCGAACTTATTTACAAAAAAATATTTTCTGGAAGAAGAAGATCGTTGGATTGTTATAAAAGTTTCTGCCAAAGGTATGAAAATTATAAATAAAAAAGGTTTGAATAATGCATTGAAAGATGCCAAAGAAAAAGGATACATCAGTAAATACTAACGGCAAAATTACAAAACAATGGCTAAAAAGAAAGGCGACAGAATACAAGTCATATTAGAATGTACCGAACACAAAAACAGCGGATTGGCGGGTACTTCAAGATATATTACGACTAAAAACAGAAAAAATTCAACCTCAAGATTGGAATTAAAAAAATATAATCCCATTATGAGAAAATATACTATTCATAAAGAAATTAAATAATTAAGTCATGGCTAAGAAAGTTGTAGCATCATTGCAAAAAGGAGAAGGAAAAACATTCACAAAAGTGATAAAAATGGTAAAATCTCCTAAAACCGGAGCTTATACGTATAAAGAAGAAATGGTTCATAACGATAAAGTTAAAGAATTTTTTGCTAAAAAATAAATTCTTTAAACTTTATATATACTTTTTTAAGAGTGCTTTTTTCCTTTTGAGGAGAGAAGCATTTTTTATATATTTACGGGCAAATTAATATTTATTTGAAATGGCATTATTTAAATCATCAAAAAAAGAAAAAGAGACTCTGAACAGCGGATTAGAAAAAACAAAAGAAAGTATTTTAAAAAAATTGTCGCGTGCCGTAGCCGGTAAATCAAAAGTTGACGATAATTTTCTTGATGATTTGGAAGAAATTTTAATAAGTTCCGATGTTGGTGTTGACACCACATTAAAAATTATTGAACGTTTAGAAAACCGAGTTGCAAAAGATAAATTTTTCGGATTACAGGAGCTTAATAAATT
>JAOZQB010000234.1 GCA_029932445.1 Bacteroidales bacterium
CCGGCATTCAGGCGCGATTCGCCGAGAAAAATTTTATTTGCCTTCTGAATTTTGTACTTACCGGCTAAAGTTTCTTTCAGAAAATACCAACGCGTATTCGTCGGGCGATTGTAATACATCGGCATAAACTCAATATACAAAATCCACAAAACATACAAAGGCAACAAATAAATAATGCCCTTTTTAAAAATGTGTTTTATTTCTGAAGATTTCTTCATATTACCTTAAATGAGGTTTCTTCCGAAATCAAGTGTAAATTATACTCTTTTTTCAAGTTTTCGATGATTTTTTTTAATTTTTGTCTTAATATTTTATTCAAAAAACGTCAGATTTTGTTTTAGTTCCGGTATTAACTTTTTTCTCCGACATATTCTTTTATTTGTTTAAGGAGAACATTTCTTATCGAAAGTTGATACACCGTTTTACAACCCTTGCAACAAAACGGCTTATCTTGCCGCATTATCGGATATTTCCCGCAATCCTCCCCGCAATGAATACAAATGTCTCCCGGTATTCAATTTAAAAGTCAAAAGTATCAAATTCCTTTTAATGATAAAATTATACTTTTCTCGAAAAATTTATATCTTTATAAAATAAAATTATTAATAGTAAATGCACGTATTTTCAAGTGACATAACACCGATTATAGCCGTAATTGTAGCTTTTGGAATTATCGTTACGGCATCGAATCATCTGGCAAAAATTTTCCAAAAAATAAAACTGCCTTTGATTACCGGGTTTATTATTATCGGTATTTTAACCGGTCCGTATTTACTTAAAATGCTGCCCGGAGATTTAACCCGCCTTGAATTTATTAATGATATATCATTGGCTTTTATTGCATTGGCTTCAGGGTCAGAAATGTTTCTGAAGGAAATTAGAGATAAAATAAAAGATATAAGCATTATGACGGCAGCTCAATTTATCATTATTTTCACTGTCAGCTTTATCTTAATTTATCTTTCTTCCGATTATATCCCTTTTTTGAAAGGCACTAATCAAAACATTAAAATTTCCGTAGCTTTATTGACTGCCGTAATTTTTACGGCAAGTTCTCCTGCTTCAGCAATTGCCGTAATTAATGAATTGCGAGCAAAAGGAAGGTTTACGAAAATTGCCTTGGGAGTAACCATTGTAAAAGATGTTTTTGTTATTATGTTTTTCAGCGGAATTTTTGCCGTTACCGAAGTTATTGTCAGCGGAAATGACTTTAATGCCCAAGCCGTTATTTCTGTTTTTATTGGTCTGATTTTAAGTGTTTTATTCGGGTTTCTTTACGGAAAAATTTTTGAACTGAATTTTAAAATCCCGAAAAACGAATATCTTGAAATTACGATTATTTTATTATTGGGATGGAGCATGTTTTATCTCTCTGATGTTACAACGGATATACTCGGAAAGTTTTCTGTACATCCTATTCACCTCGAAGCTTTGCTAATCGGAATAATTGCAGGTTTTTATGTAACAAATAATACCGAATATCGCGAACATTTCGAAAAAATCTTACATCGGTTCGGGCATTATGTTTATGCGGCATTTTTTACATTAATCGGTGCAACGCTGTCAATAGATTTATTACTTAAATATTGGCTTGTTGCATTTTTATTGTTCGGAATAAGAATCGCTGCAATCATTTTTGCATCCGTCACGGGAAGTATTATTCTTAAAGAAACAAAAAAAGAAATCGTATCAAGTTGGACACCGTACATAACGCAAGCAGGCGTCAGTTTGGGTTTAATAACCTTGGTTTCGGCACGCTTTTTAGGATTCGGTGCCGAATTTGAAGCAATTTTAATTACGGTTATTATAATTAACCAATTTATCGGTCCGCCTTTATTGAAATTTGCCTTATTAAAAGTCGGTGATGCACATATAAAATCAAAAGAACACGAAACAGATTTTCATAAAGATGTGTTTATTTTAGGAATCGGAGGTAAAGCCGTTATGCTGGCAAGAACCTTAAAAAGAGAGGGTTATGCCGTTCAAATTATTGCGGATAAACCAAATGTTGATACTTCTGCGTGCAAAGTTAAGGTTAATTTGGTTGAAGAAATAAATCCGAAAATTTTAAGCGATTTAAATTTTGCTTCGGCAGATTCCGTTGTTATTTTCAGAACTGAAGATGTTGCTTTTGAAATCAGCGAATTAATTTATGAACATTTCGGCACACCGAATATTATTGTTGTGCTTGAAACTCACACAGATATCCTAAGGTTTCAAGAAATCGGTGTTACGGTTGTTGCTCCGACGGCAGCATTAATTGCTCTTTTGGAACATTATGTTCGTTCGCCGCAAGCAACGTCAATTTTGTTGGGTATGCAGGAAGCTCGAGAAACAGAAGACATCGAAGTTTTGGCAGACGATATTCATGCACGAGCATTAAGGGATTTACAATTTCCTGTCGGTATTCTTATTCTTTCAGTAACCAGAAACGGAGAAATTATTCTGCCTAAAGGATATACTCGATTGAGAAAACATGATATTGTTACCGTTGTCGGTTCTCAAGAACAGATTGACCTTGTAAGAACAAAACTGCAGTTTTAGACCTAAATAAATTTTATCCGATTATTAGTAATTTTGTTTTTTTACGTAAATTAGCTTTAAAAGATGATACAAAAACTAAAAAAATCAGAAACACTTTCACGTTTATTAGAACCTGATGAAAGTATCCGTAAAATTTGGCTTGATCATGTTTTAAATTATTCCGAAGAATTCTTGAATACCGTCAATGACAGAAATGCGTTTAACGAATATTCCGAAGAGCAAATAAATGCAATAAAATTCGATATCTCGGAAAATCCCGAAACAATTACCGACATCATTTCTCAAATAGAAAAAGACATTGACATTCCCGGTTTAAATCCGGCATCCGGCGGTCATCTCGGATACATTCCCGGAGGCGGGGTGTATCCGACGGCACTCGGGGATTATTTGGCGGATGTTTTTAATAAATATGCCGGAATATATTATGCGGGACCCGGCGCTGTTAAACTTGAAAACTCGTTAATCCGTTGGATGTGCAGTATTATCGGTTTTCCGAAAACGGCTTTGGGAAATTTAACATCAGGCGGCTCAATTGCAACTTTAATTGCTATAGCTACAGCACGTGATGCACAAAATATTACAAGTAAAAATGTTTCAAAATCCGTTATTTATTTAACCGAACAAGCGCATCATTCCGTTGAAAAAGCAATTCGAATTTCCGGTTTAAACGAAGCAATTATTCGATATGTTCCGATGACCGAAGATTTCAGAATGAATACGGATGTCTTAAGGAATATGGTGAAAAACGATAAGGACAGCGGTTTAAATCCTTTTTTGCTTGTTGCTGCTGCCGGAACGACAGATACCGGAGCAATTGACCCTCTGGATGACATTGCCGAAATTGCAAAACAAAACAATATGTGGATGCACACCGATGCGGCATACGGCGGATTTTTTATTTTGCTTGATGCCGAAAAGAATAAATTTAAAGGCATTGAAAAATCCGATTCTGTTACTATTGACCCGCATAAAGGTTTGTTTTTGTCATACGGATTAGGTGCCGTTTTGATAAAAGATGTAAAAGCATTGAATAAAACACATCAATATCAGGCAAATTATATGCAAGATAAGGTTGAAACTTTTACGGAACCTTCTCCGGCAGATTTATCTCCCGAGCTTACGAAACATTTTCGAGGATTGAGAATGTGGTTGCCTTTGAAACTTTTGGGCTTGAAACCTTTTAAAGCTGCTTTGGAAGAAAAATTATTATTAACACGGTATTTTTATGAGAAAATTCAAAAAACAGGTTTTGAAGTCGGTCCGTTTCCGGATTTATCAGTAATGATTTATCGCTATGTTCCCGATAATCGTGATGCTAATGATTTTAATTTGCAACTTGTCGAAGATGTTAAAAAAGACGGCAAAGTTTTTATTTCCTCAACTCGAATAAACGGAGATGTCTGGCTGCGACTGGCAGTTTTAAGCTTCAGAACACATAAAAGCACGATTGATTATACGATAACTGTTTTAAAAAAATCAGTTGAAAAACAGACAAAAGGTTTGTAAGAAAATGATACATACATTTCATTGAAACCGATTATTTCTTTACTCCGGCAACATATTGTCCGAATTTCAAATTGTGTACAATAAAAATTCCTTG
>JAOZQB010000056.1 GCA_029932445.1 Bacteroidales bacterium
ACAATTTTCCGAATCTAATAATTTCACCGAATTAAAAATATAATCAAATAATTCTTTATCTGTCTGATTTTCTTCAAGAATCTTACTGATAAATTCAGCAAGAAAAAAACTTAACGTTTGTTTGTAAATATCAAACGGAATTGTCTTAAATATTTCTGCCGCCGAAACTTCTTTAATTTTTTGTAAACCGGGCATCTCTTTGTTATAAACCTGTAATTCAAGTATATACATTGGCTGCAGCAGGTTTAATTTATATTTGTTTTTAGTCGTTGTCGAAATAAAATACAAATAGGATTGAAGCCCGAATTCTTTGGTTAAAATTTTCAGAATAAGTTTTGAATCGGAAAATTTCAATCGATGTAATAAAATGCCTTGTGTAGAAAATATCATTATTCTGCTCAATATAAAAAGCAAAGTTAGTAAAATTTATATGTGTCTGAAATCATAAAATTCAATGATAAGTTGTGAAATGTATCGAATTATTGTATCTTTATTAAATATAAACCTCAAAATCAATTATTATGAAACATCTTTTTTTAATTGTGTTTTTTGCAACATTGGTAATTACACCAAATTACGGACAAGGAATCAAAGAGCAAAAAATAAAAACAACGGTGAATTCGGCAACGATTTATTTAACAGGTGCCGAAATTCACAGAAACAAAACCGTTAATTTGAAAGCCGGTAAAACAAAATTAGTTTTTACGAATTTGTCTCCGAAAATCAATTCTAAAAGCATTCGAATTACGACCGGGAAGAATATTGACCTCCTGGGCATTACAAGTACAATAAATTATCTTGCAAAAGAAAAAAATCTGCCGCGGACAAAACTCTTACAAGATTCGTTACAACTTATTTCCGATAAGGTTCAAAAAATTTCAGATCAATCAGATGCCTATACGATTGAGAAAAAAATGCTTCTTTCAAATATTTCGATAGGCGGACAAAATAAAGGCGTTAGTGTCACGGAGTTGAAAATGGCATCCGATTTTTACCGAACACGAATGACCGAAATTAACACAAAGTTAAGCATCCTGAAATCAAAAAAGAATAAACTTACAAAAGAATCACAAAAAATTCAAAAACAATTAAATGAGTTGAATGTAAACTCAAATTACAGCCGTTCCGAAATCAGTGTTTTGGTATCTGCAGAATCGGCAGTTTCAGGTAAAATAGCGTTAAAATATATTACCAATAATGCCGGTTGGTCGCCTTCATACGACATTAAAGCTGTTGATACCGATAAACCGGTAAAATTAGAATATCGCGCAAAAGTGTATAACAACTCTGATATTGATTGGAAAAACATTAAAATAAAATTATCTACTGCCGATCCCAATCTCAGTATTACAAAACCAATCTTAAATCCTTGGTATTTAAAATACAGAACATATTCGTATAATTATAATTCTCGTTATAAAAAAGCTGAAGGATACATTCAAAACAAAATTCAATCAAATAATATGCCCATGGTTTCTCAAGATGAACAACGTTTGGATGAAAAAGTTGTTGTTTCTGACACCTATGCCGATGCTGAAGTTCCGGAGCTCAGTGCCGAATTTAACATCAAAAAAACCTATGATATTCCTTCTGATGATAAGCCCTATATTGTTGATATTAACGAATATGAATTACCTGCAAGTTATAAACATTATGCGGTTACAAAACTTGATAAAGATGTTTTCCTTTTAGCAAGAATTACCGGATGGCAAGATTTAAATCTGATTGAAGGTCCTGCAAATGTTTATTATTCAGGCACTTATCTTGGACAGGCATTTATTGATATTCGAAATGTAAAAGATACTCTGGATCTTTCCCTGGGTCGTGACGGAAAAGTATTGGTTACCAGAACCAAATTAAAAGCATACAGCAGTTCAAAAATTATCGGAACAAAGCGTAAAGAAACCATGACTTATGAGCTAATTGCTCGCAATAATCGTAAAAGTGAAATTAATCTTCAGATTTTTGATCAAATTCCGATTTCACAAACCGACGAGATTGAAGTAAAAGTTTTGGAAACATCCGGAGCTGTTGCAAATGAAACAACCGGCAAATTAAAGTGGGAATTTAAATTAAAACCGGGAGAAACAAAAAAAATAACTTTATCATTTGAAATCAGATATCCTAAAAACAAAGAAATTCAAATTGATCAACGAAAATCAAGACAAATAAGGTATTTTTAAAACTATTTGAAACATCGGATAAATTTAACAATTATCCGATGTTTATTTTACAACTTATTTACAGTTTATAAACAATCTTATTGAATTTAAAATTCTTTCCGTCGGAAAATTTAAAAAAGTAAACACCGTCTGACAAATTATATTTTGAAGCTTTGAAAGTTTTTACATATTTCCCTGCCGTCATTAATTCATTATTAATAATTGAACATATCATTTTACCCGTAATATCATAAACAGATAAAGAGACACTCTGTTCTTTTCTTAACTTAAAAGAAAAATAAAATTCATCATCGGACGGATTCGGAAAAACTATTTGTTCCCCTAAATCAGTATTATTTATAATTCCGATATTATCGGGAACAATTGTTTTTAAACTTAATGTTGAACCGTCTGCTCTTGCCCAAATCGGAGCAATTTTGTCATTATGAGCACTAATACAAGTATAATCTCCGAAAAACACACTTGCTGACGGATTAAAAGGTGTTTCACTGATTTTAGTATTTGTAAATGTTTCACCGCCGTCATCCGAAACAGCCATAAAAACATCTGTGTTATTATCCGTATAATTTCTTCTGTCATAAAAAACAAAATATAACTTCCCGTTGGTTTGGTCTATATCCATCCAAGTAAAAAATTGTTGTCTGTTTGAATCATCATTATTTACACGTATTTTACTACTCCATGTATTTCCGCCGTCAAGAGATTTCACCAACCAAACATCGGTATTATCCGTACCGTTTTGCTGATCTGTCCAATTTATATATAATGTTCCGTTGTTTGTACCTCCGCTTGTATCACATTTTAATATCGGTAAACCGTTGCATCTGTATATTCCCGGAATATCATATGCCCAACCGCCGGGGAAATCGGTTACAAAAACATCTTCATCTAACCATGTATTTCCGTAATCTGTAGATTTGTCAAACATTATTGCATTTGCACCGTCTGTTTTTTTTCCGGCCCAAGCAACATAAATTTCACCGTCAGATCCCACAGCCGGAACAGCTCCTTCAACGGTATTATCGTCATCAAAGCAATCTCCCGATATTTGATTAATCCTTATTGCTTGCGACCATGTTGCTCCTGCATTTTCTGATTTTGAAAACATAATTCGTGAACTGTCATTCGGATTTGAGCTTCCGTAATCATCAAATTCAGTCCAAGTTACATAAATATTATTAGTAACTCTGTCGATTGCGGGCCATTCTTTATCTTGAACTTTTGTTCCGTTTAAACCTGCATAAGAACCATTATTCCAGTTTTCACCGGCATCTGATGATTTCTGACAAACAATTCTGTCAACCCAATTTCCGTTATCGGGATTAGAGAGATGAAAATAATAAAAATCACCGTTTACATCGCAAGCAATAGAAGGATCACCCCAAACTCCGTTCGTTGAAGAAAGAAAGCCTTCAATCCAAGAATATCCGCCGTCATGTGAATAATAATATGAATCTATATTAGCTCCGGCAACAATTTCATTTGTATTATAAGGATTTATCATAATTGCCGGCTCATTCGGACTGCTGTTATTATCAATTGTAATAACCTGATATTGTGCTGATAATGAAAATGATAAAATTATAAGCAGTAATAAAATAAAATATGTTTTCATAAGAAACTGTTTTTTATTATGATGCGTTTGCAAAATATAGTTGCATATATATTCTGCTTTAAACTTCTTCAAACAATCACTTTTTTTAAAACTTCTGTTTAACCGAATCGTTCGGACCGATATTTATATATGATATTTACGAAATAATTTTAAGAATACATTTGTCTGAAATAAATAAAACTTTACCTTTGCAGTCATTTTTTAATTAACTAAAATTTAATACCATGCCTGTAAAGATCAGACTAGCAAGACACGGACGCAAAAGAAGAGCGTTCTATTACATTGTTGCTGCAGACAGCAGGGCACCGCGAGACGGTAGGTACATTGAAAGAATCGGTTCGTATAATCCGAATACCGATCCTGCAACTATTGATCTGAATTTCGACAAAGCAGTCGGATGGCTTCAAAACGGAGCAGTTCCGACAGATACTTGTCGCGCAATTCTTTCATACAAAGGGGTTTTATATAAAAACCACTTGTTAAAAGGGATTACAAAAGGTGCTTTAACTGAAGAAGAAGCAGAAAACAAATTCAACACTTGGATGAAAGACAAAGAACAAAAAATCCAAGCAAAAGTTGATAACTTGAAAAACAAATCTAAAGCAGACAAAGAAAGTCGCTTAAAGATTGAAGAAGAAATCAACAATGCAAGAGCTGAAGAATTAGCTGCAAAACAAATTCCCGTAACAGAGGAAGAAGTTGAACAAGCCGAAGAAATTGTTGCTGAAGAAACTGTTACCGAAAAGGTTAATGCTGAAGATGTTGTAACAGAAAAACCTGCTGCAGAGAAAGTTGAAGCAGAAACTAAAGACGTTGAAGAAAAAACGGAAGACGTTAAAGCTGAAGCTAAAGAAGTTGTTGAAGAAAAATCGGAAGAAAAAAAAGAAGACTAAATGTATGATACCGATTTCAGAACTTGATTTAGTTAAAATCGGCGAACTTATCAGAACTCACGGATATAAAGGTGAGGCAGTCATCAAGCTTACGATTAATTTTGAAAGAATAACTATAACGGAACTTATTTTTCTTGTCATTGACGGAAATAAAGTTCCGTTTTTCTTTTCTTACCCTCCGAAACCGTATAAAAAAAACGGCCTCCTGATAAAACTTGATAATATTGATTCGGATACTGAGATTGAAAAGTTAATAAACGCTCCGGTATTTACGGAAAACAAAAATATTACCGAAGAATTGAACGAAGAATCTGAAATACCGGAAAATTTTGATGTATACAACGGAGAATTTTTAATCGGAAGGTCAGGGACTTATCTTAATATTCCGTCAAATCCGATTTTATCTGTTTTTTCAAAAAAAGGAAATGAAATTCTCATTCCTGTTAATGACCAATTCTTAAAATCAATTGATTACGAAAAAAAAACAATCATCTTTGATTTACCGGAAGGTTTAATTGAAATTAATGAATAAGATTATGCCGAAAAAAATCATCTCATACAACGTCAACGGAATCCGTGCAGCACTTAAAAAAGGTTTTGCCGAATGGCTGAAAGAAGAAAATCCGGATATTGTGTGCATTCAGGAAACCAAAGCACAACCGGAACAAATTGATTCTGAACTTTTTAAATCTTTGGGTTATCATTCTTATTGGTTTTCTGCACAAAAAAAGGGTTACAGCGGAGTCGGAATTCTGACAAAAATAAAACCCGACCATATTGAATACGGTATGGGGATTGAAAAATATGATGCAGAAGGCAGATTCATCAGAGCAGATTACGGCGACGTTTCCGTTATCAGCGTATATCATCCGTCAGGTTCAAGCGGAGATGAGCGACAAGCATTTAAAATACAATGGCTTACGGATTTTCAAACGCATATAAATAAGCTGCAAGAAACACGACCGAACCTGATTATTTCCGGTGATTATAACATCTGTCGCCTTTGGATTGATATTCATAATCCGGAAAAACAACAAAAAACATCCGGCTTTCTGCCCGAAGAGCGCAAGTGGTTTCAATCATTTGTTGATGACGGATTTACGGACAGTTTCAGGAAATTTAACGAAGAACCGCATCAATACAGTTGGTGGAGTTACCGAGCAAATGCTCGTAACAATAACAAGGGTTGGCGTATTGACTATCACATGGTAAGCAAGGCATTTGAAAACAAAATCACAGGGGCATCAATTCTTCCCAATGTCAAACATTCCGATCATTGTCCGGTTGTTGTTGAAGCAGATATATAAAAAAACAGCTCGAATATTCTCCAAGCTGCTTTTCCTTTATAATTCAATGATTAATTACAGTTCTTCCGGTTTATCTTTTTTATCCACTTGTTTGTGGTAAAAATCAGATACTTTATCTCCCATATTGCTTAAAAAACCTTTTGTTTTTTCGGCAAATTCCGTAAATTTTTTATCCAAAGTATCAATAATACTGTCTGTTTGGTATTTTTCTTTGAACACATTCATTTCTGCTTCAAATTTATCATCAGCAACATCTTTTAATTTAATAAGATCCTTATCAAAATTAACTTTTTTCTCCTCCATCAATTTTATTTCAGCTTCCAGTTCCTTGTGTTTCTTTTCAGCATAAAGTTTCGATTTTTCAATTTTATTTTCTAATTCTTTAGAAATTATTCCGGCTTCTTTTAAGAAAAAATCTTTTTCTTCCATAGTTAATATGTTTATACATTCATAAATTAAGTTCAAAGTTACGAAAAATAATGATGTAAGTCAAGCAAATTGTATTTAAATCGGAATATTTCTCCGTAAAATAAATACCGGAACTAAAAATTTAGTAAATTTGCTTATTCTATGAAAAGTCGACACTTAACAATAATTTTAATAAGCATCTTGCTTTCTGCCGTTTTAGGATGCAAGCCGAATGAAAAGATTGCTCCGGATTTTCCTCCGGAAGAAAGTATCTCAATTGATTTTTCATATTTTATTAATCCGCCGATTGAAACAAGTAATTATGCACATGCATTTGAAACAAGTCTATCTTGGATAAGTTTACTGAATGATTCTTTGCAATTGTATCAAAACATGCTGAATGTTGTTTCTCAAAAGAACTTCAATTATCAGAATAATAACACATGGTTAATAAACAGTATCTTGTATTCGGGTGATAATCAGTATGATGTGAATTATTTTGAAATTATAAATATTGATACCATTGACACAAAATTATTCTTTACATTAGATTCAAGCTACACAAATTTATTGCTTTTTGACGGCTACTTTTTACCCGATTCAACAAACGGTTTTCGCCAAATTAACAAACCTGATACGGGAAATACATCCGTTAAATTTTTAAAAATTGATTGGAATATTATTTCAGAAAGCAAAAAAGAAGTTAAGTTTACAGACCTTTTTGACAAAAACGGTAATTCAGTATTATATAAAGACTCAACGGATAATCAATACGATGTTTATCTTGATTTCTTTGACAAAGCATCCGAAAATCACACCTTTATTGAGTACAGCAAAACGAACTTTTCCGGTCGAATAAAAGATTTGAAATTTTATGGTGATGAAAATTGGTACTGCTGGGATACCAACCGAGAAAATACGGATTGTTCCTCCGAATAATTCTTAAAAATTTCGTTTCAAATACGTTTTTAAAATAATTTTCAAACTTACGTTTTTAGTTTTTAAAATAAATTTTCCGTCATTAAAACTCGGCGGTCCTATGGTATTTTTATTTCCCGATATTCCGTACGGTTCAACCGGGAAACCGATGGGTGCACGGTCAATTTCTCCGTTATTATTTTCATCCTGGAACAAAGAAACAGCATATGTTCCGTATGGTATATTATAAAAAACTACGGATGCTTGATTATTGATTATTGCCACTTCTTTTTTTCTGTAAGAAAGACTTAAATCTTTTAAAAATCCTTTGCTTCCGGCTTTATTGTATAAGGCAACTTTAATATTTCCTTTTTCTGTCGGGATATTCGGAATAACAATTTTTAGAGTCCCGGTTTGTCCGAAAACAAGAGTTGTTAAAAAAATTCCTGCAATTAAACTTTTAAATTTCTTCATAATTTGGTTTAAAACATATTTACGACCTGTCTTATTTTAACCAATCGAGTTAAAAGGTCTTCTGCCAAACTTAAATGCAGCATATTGGCACCGTCAGATTTTGCTTCTCCCGGATTCGGATGTGTTTCTAAAAAGATGCCGTCAGTGCCGACAGCTATTGCAGCTTTGCCCATTGTTTCTATCATTTCGGGTTGTCCGCCGGTGACACCGCTTGTTTGATTGGGTTGCTGCAATGAATGCGTAATATCAACAATTACGGGATAACCGGTTTTTTGCATAATCGGTATTGAACGAAAATCAACTATTAAATCGCCGTAACCGAACATTGTTCCCCTGTCGGTAAGCATAATATTTTTATTTCCGGTATCGAAAACTTTTTGAGCTGCAAATTGCATGGCTTCCGGCGATAAAAACTGACCTTTTTTTATGTTCACGAATTTACCGGTTTGTGCTGCTGCGATAAGCAAATCTGTTTGCCTTGATAAAAATGCCGGAATTTGCAAAACATCAATATCAAAATCGGCAGCTTTTCGGGCATCTTCAGGAGAATGAATATCGGTAACAATCGGAATCCTTAATTGTTCTTTTACTTTTTGCAGAATTTTTAATGCTTCTTCATCACCTATACCGGTAAATGAATCAAGTCGAGAACGATTGGCTTTTTTAAAAGATGCTTTGAAAATATACGGAATTTTTAATTTATCGGATATTTTAAGCAAATATTCGGCAATTTCAAAAACATTTTGTTCGCTTTCAACCACACAAGGTCCGGCAAGCAGAAAAAAATTATTACTGTCTTTGTGTTTTATGTTTTTTATATTTGGTATCATATTTTTAATTTTTAATCTGAGTTTTGGGCTTTTCTGAAATTAATTTTATTCATATTTCTTTCCCCATCTTTTTTTAATTACTTGAGCAATTTTTTCTTCTGCCGAATTGTTTTGCGGCTCATATAATTTCGTTTTACTTAATTTTTCCGGTAAATATTCTTGTTCCGCAAAATTTTCTTCATAAGAATGAGAATACTTATATTTTTTCCCGTAGCCGAGTTCTTTCATCAATTTTGTCGGTGCATTTCGAAGATGTAAAGGAACGGGTAAATTTCCTGTTTTTCTGACCAATTCTTGGGCATCGTTAATTGCCCGGTATGCGGAATTGCTTTTTGCGGAATTCGCCAAATAAATAGTCGCTTCCGAGAGAATAATACGCGATTCCGGATAACCGATAACATTTACGGCACTAAAGCAATTATTAGCTATCAACAAAGCATTCGGATTTGCCAAACCGATATCTTCAGCTGCAAGAATAACCAACCTGCGAGCAATAAATTTAAGGTCTTCACCGCCTTCAATCATACGTGCCAACCAATATACGGCAGCATTGGGGTCACTTCCTCGTATGGATTTAATGAATGCCGAAATAATGTCGTAATGCATTTCACCGTTTTTGTCATAAGTTGCAATTTCGGATTGAAGTGCATGAGTTACATTTTTATCATTAATAAAAATTTCCGCATCGTCAGAAAAAGAATTAACAAGCAATTCGATAATATTATACAACTTTCGAGCATCACCGCCCGAATGTAAAAATAAAGCATGGGTTTCTTTAATTTTTATTTTATTCTTTTTAAGTTCCGAATCATTTTTTATTGCGTTTTTTAGAAGAATCTCTAAATGAGCAACATCCAAAGGTTTCAAAACATAAACCTGACAACGCGAAAGCAATGGAGAAATTACTTCAAAAGACGGATTTTCAGTCGTTGCACCGATTAAAGTGATTGTCCCGTCTTCGACAGCTGCAAGTAAGGAATCTTGTTGCGATTTGCTGAAACGATGAATCTCGTCAATAAACAGAATCGGATTGGGGTGCGAAAAAAAGGATTGACTTTTTGCTTTTTTTATCACTTCCCGAACATCCTTCACACCCGAACTAACAGCACTTAAAGTATAAAAAGGGCGTTCAAGTGTTGCGGCAATAATTTTTGCCAATGTTGTTTTTCCGACACCCGGCGGTCCCCATAAAATGAAAGACGGCAAATTCCCGGATTCAATAATTTTTCGTAATACTTGTCCCTTTCCGACAAGATGTTCTTGTCCGACATACCCTTCTAATATTTTGGGTCTCAATCGTTCTGCCAGAGGTTGATTAGAAATAATTCTGAGTTTATTAACCTGAGTTATTAGATATGCAAAAATAATCTTTTTTTAATCAAAAAAGAGAAGACACCGAAGCATCTTCTCTTTTCAATAATTTTTTATAATTATTAATGATTTTTCATTTCGTCACTGACTTCTAATTGATTTCCGCTTTTATCATATACAACAACAAATGCATCCGGCACGGTAGATCTCAGTAATTGATCTCTGAATGCGGCTGCTTGAGAATATGTCGAGAATGATTTAACACGATATTTATAAAATCCGCCTGAATATTCTTTTTCAATTTCCGATGTATTTGAATATTTTCCCGCTAATTCATATTTTGACAAAACCGATCTGGAAGCCGCAATCTGAACTTTAAACACATAATCTGATACAACCGGTTTTTTATTCATTTCTGCTTGTAATTGCCGAATCATTTGACGTGCTTTACTTGTATATTTCCCGGAAGGAAAGTTATCAATATAATCTTGATAAGAAGCAATGGTATTAATGTTTTGAGCATTTGACCATGCTCTGTTATCTTTTGCGTCAAGTTCTTTTTTTCGCCCTTGGTTTAAAACAATATCCAGAGCTTCCGTTTGTTTCGAATAAGCACTTTCTTTAGAGCTTCTTGCACTGCTTATTGCACTGTTTACGCTTGATGAAGACAATTTTTTTAAGTATTTAGTATCCCCAATTTTCTTATTGTACTTTGACATTTTTTTGTCTGCCCCTTCAATTAAAGAAACAGCATCATCGTTTAATGCATGGGCTTCGGATTTATCATTATCGTCATAATAAGTTGCACCCACAATTATTTGAGAATACACTGCAGAAGCATCTTGATACGCTTTTAAATAATCTTTTTCTGCTTGAATTCGGAATTTCTTTGCTTCCCACGTTTTTTTATTATATTTCTTCTTTTTCTTTTTTTTCTTTGCGTATTTTTTTTCAATAGCTTCAGCTTTAGTAATTTTAGCTTCGGCTTTATCGATATATTTTTCTGCTTTTTCCAATACTTTAGATTGCTCTGAATTAAACAAACTTTCTGCACTTGAATATGTTACGGTTTGTGCGTTGGTATACCCGGAAAACAGTAAAAACACCAATCCGATAACAAAAAATTTTAAAACTTTCATAATTTTTGGTTTTATTAAACAATTTGGTTAGTAATAAGCAAATTTGTTGCCGGAATTAAAAACAACTCCGAAATAATTAAAATATTATTTTATAACACAAATTTAGGAATTAAATTGCTAATTATAAAGTTTTTGTCAAAAAAACTTTGCCGAAATACATTTTTATTTGACACGACCCGGATTTTTATTAATAAATTCTTTCCATGTTTTTGCTGCCCCTTTTACCGAATAATTATTCTGATAATAGTGGCAAACGGCTACGGCAAGTCCGTCGGTAGCATCCAATTTTGCAGGCATCTCTTTAAAATTTAAGGTGTTTTGCAAAAATGCGGCAACTTGTTCTTTTGATGCATTTCCGTTTCCGGTTACGGCAAGTTTTATTTTACGCGGAGCGTATTCGTAAACATCCAAATTTTTTGATAACGCAGCAGCAATGGCAACACCTTGAGCTCTTCCGAGTTTCAGCATTGATTGAACATTTTTTCCGAAAAAAGGTGCTTCAATCGCAAATTCGGAAATCGGATAAGATTCAATTAATTGAACCGTTCTGTTATAAATCCGTTTTAGTCGTTCGTACGGATTTTTAATTTTTGAAAGTTCGATGTAACCCAAAGTTATCATTTGGGGCGTTTTACCTTCAATTTTTATAATACCGTAACCTGTAAATGCCGTTCCGGGATCAATGCCGAGTATGTATTTTTCTTCTGTCAAAACTGTGTGTAAAGATGATTATTTTTTCGACTTAAATCTTATTCGTTGAATAAAAATTCCGGCAACAATTAAAACCAGGCCTATTAATGTCGTGTAATAAATTTCTTCTTTCAAAATAAAATGTATAAAAATAAGCGCTGAAAACGGCGATAAAAATATTAAATTACTGATATTATCATTTCGTTCTGTTAAATGTAATGCCTTCATCCATAGGAAAAATGTTATTCCCATTTCAAAAAATCCCACATAAATAACAGCAACAATACCTTTTATTTCAGGCAATTTTAATTCCGAAAAAAGGACAACCGAAATAAAAATATAAAAAAATCCGAAAAGAAAATTCCAAAATAATTTCGTTTGTTCGTTACGTTTATCTTTTTGATTAAAAATCCAGGACAAAGCCCAAATAACGGAACTTCCGGCAGCAAGCAGAACTCCGAGCGGTTCGTTAACTTTAAACCCGAATAAATCACCTTGCGTAGAAATAACATACACGCCTACAAAACCGACAAGCAATGAAACAACACTTATTAATTTCAATTTCTCCCCGAGTAAAGGTGCCGAAAGCAGAACCAAAACAACCGGCCAAAGATAATTAAGCGGTTGAGCTATTTGAGCAGGCAGTAAAGAATAGGCTTTAAACAAGACCACATAATATAAAAACGGATTTAAAAAGCCGATTAATGCAGAGGTTAAAATATCTTTTTTAGTAATTTTAAATAACTGCTTAAATGTTTTGTCTATCAACGCAATAATAAGATAAATAATTAATGCGGTAAAAGATGCAAACAGTAATAAATGCAAAAAATCAACATATCGCAAAGCAATTTTAAACGATACGGCTACGGTTGACCACAATAAAACGGCGGATATTGCGAATATGTATGCTTTTTTTTGGTTGGTTTTCATATATTCATTTTATAAACCTGTCCGGTCTTTTACACCTGTTTATTCATGTAACATTGCCTGTTTTACCGCTGTTTGCCATCCTTTATATAAATCCTTTCGTTCTTTTTCCGACATTTTCGGAATAAATGTTCGATCCACCTTTCGTTTTGCTTCCAAGCTTTCTTTCGACCAAAAACCGGTTGCCAATCCCGCAAGAAATGCTGCTCCTGCAGCCGTTGTTTCCACAACTTCCGGTCGTACGACTTCTTTATTCAAAATATCTGCTTGAAATTGCATTAAAAAATTATTTACCGATGCACCGCCGTCAACATTCAATTCTTTTAAGTTAATATTCGAGTCTTTCGACATGGCATCTAAAATATCTTTTGTTTGATAAACCAATGACTCCAATGTTGCCCTAACGAGGTGATGCTCCGTAACACCTTGCGTTAAACCGGTAATGATGCCTCTCGCTGAGGCATCCCAATAAGGTGCACCTAATCCGGCAAATGCGGGAACAAAATATACACCTTCGTTAGTTTCGGTTTGTTTAACAGATTGTTCGGTATCTGCTGCCGATCCGATAATTTTAATACCGTCACGCAACCATTTTACGGCAGCTCCCGCCATAAAAACGCTTCCTTCCAAAGCATAAGTAATTTTATTATCAATTCTCCAAGCAATCGTTGTCAATAATCCTGATTTTGATTTTACCGGTTTGTCGCCTGTATTCATCAGCATAAAGCAACCTGTCCCGTATGTATTTTTGGCTTCACCGGGCAAAAAACATTGCTGTCCGAATAAGGCAGCTTGCTGGTCGCCGGCAATTCCGGCAATCGGGATTTCAGCACCGAAAAGTTCTTTGGTTGTATGTCCGTATATTTCACTCGAATTTTTTACTTCCGGAAGCATTTTTTTCGAAACATCGAAAAGATTTAATAAATTTTCATCCCATTTCAAAGTATTAATATTAAAAAGCAAAGTTCGTGACGCATTTGAATAATCCGTAATATGCAGTTTCCCGCCGGAAAGTTTCCAAATCAGCCAAGTATCCGCCGTACCGAACAGCAAATCGCCTCGTTCTGCCTTGATTTTTGCTCCTTCAACATTTTTTAATATCCAATGTATTTTTGTAGCCGAAAAATACGCATCAATCAATAAGCCGGTATTTTCTTTAATGTAAGTTTCATTAATTCCGTTCTTTAATTCGGAACAAAAATCACTTGTACGCTTATCTTGCCAAACAATTGCATTGTAAATCGGTTCGCCTGTATTTTTATCCCAAACAATCGTTGTTTCTCGTTGATTTGTAATACCTATGCCGGCAATGTCTTCGGGTTTGATTTTTAATTTTGTAATTAAGGTTTTTGCCGTTAAAAATTGGCTTTCCCAAATCTCATGCGGATTATGTTCAACCCAACCGGCTCGGGGATAAAATTGCTTAAATTCTTGTTGCTCGACACCGACAATGTTTTGGTCTTTATCAAACAATACGGCTCTGGAACTGCTTGTTCCTTGATCTAATGCAAGGATGTATTTTTTGTTCATAATCAGAATTATAATATTCTTTACAAATGTATGAATTTTAGCTTATGAAATAAAATCCGGAATATGCGTTTTAATTTCAAATTATTTTAATATTTTTGAAAGAAAAGAAAAAAATGAAAAATATTGCAATCATTCTTTTACCCTTATTGTTTGTTTTAGCATGCAATTCACAGAACTCGAATGAAAAACAAAAGAGTTCCGATACTTCAAATGTTTCAAACACAGATTCTGTGTCAAACAAAGAAAAGGTTTTCACCATAAAACCGCAAGCAGAAGCAAAATATCCCGACATCAAATCTATTCCCGTACCGCCCGGATATGAAAGGGTTTCTGTTGAAGAAGGTTCCTTCGGCGAATGGTTACGAAATTTAAACTTAAAAACAGAAAATAACGATTTGTATCTTTATGACGGAAATTTAAAATATTCTCAAGATTTGCATTTTGCCGTATTAAAATTTGATGCCGGGAAAAGCGATTTGCAGCAATGTGCCGATGCAGTAATGCGACTGAGAGGTGAATATTTATATGCACAACATCAATACAAGGACATTCATTTCAATTTTTTAAGCGACGGAAAACCGCGTTATTTTACACAATATGGTCACGGTGATAAATCTTATAAGAAATTCAGAAATTACATGAATTATATTTTTTCTTATGCGAATACGGCATCTTTAAAAAAAGAATTAACACCGGTAAAAGATCCGAAAAACATTCAACCCGGAGATGTTTTTATACAAAGCGGAAGACCATACGGACATGCTGTTACGGTAGTTGATGTTGCAAAGAATAAAGAAGGAGACGTGATTTTTACGGTCTCACAAAGTTATATGCCTGCCGAAGAAATTAACATTGTCAAGAACCTTAATAACAGCAAGCTGTCTCCTTGGTATAAGCTTTATGAAACACCGACTTTAAAAATTCCGGAATGGGAATTTGAATATTCGGATTTAAGACGATTTTAGAA
>JAOZQB010000235.1 GCA_029932445.1 Bacteroidales bacterium
CTCAATCGTCATATTATTAACGCTTTTTTGGAAGCGTTTTCACGGAATACCGGCGTTATTAACCATTATTATCGGTTTGGGATTTACAATTATTTGGATTAGTACAGGGATGGATAAAATCATCACTGCCCGTATAATGACTTTTATTGTAGCTTTAATTGTTGCTGTTTCGGGAACTTATTTGATTCCCAAAAGAAAAGTGAAAGAATCGTTTGAATAAGTCTGTTGAGGTTTTTTTATTTTCTGTTTTTAAGTTAAAACTCCGCAATTCCGATGTAGTTATTTTAGTTTCTATAAAAATTCTTTGAATATCGAACAAATTATTGCGACAGCAATACCCGATTTAAGAATTATGAAGTTTCACAGAAATAAGAAGTATGTATTTTTTAAAATATAATACCTTTTGTTTTTTACTTCAAAAATCGTTAGTCGTTAATCGATATTCTTACATCAATTTATAAATTTTTATTTTAAAACGAATTTTATTCGTTTGTTATCAAACCTATGGATTACAATCCATAGTGGTTTAGTTTAAATCAACTATAATATCCGTCCGACTAATTCTTCCAAATACTTTTTATCCGTATCGTCAAAATCATTGAGTTGTTTACTGTCGATATCGAGAACACATTGAACGGTATTATCCTTAATTGCACAAATAACGATTTCCGATTTCGTTTCACTGCTGCAGGCAATATGATCGGAAAATTGATTGACATCGGGAACAATTATGGTTTCTTTATTTTTCCATGCCGTACCGCAAACACCTCTGCCGTATTGAATACGTGTGCATGCAACAGGTCCGTGGAAAGGTCCCAAAACCAATTCTTCATTTTTAACGATATAAAAACCGACCCAAAAAAAATTCATTCCGAAATAAAGCGCAGACGTGATGTTTGCTAAATTGGCAATCAAATCATTTTCACCGGTAATTAATGCTTTAATTTGCGGTAATAAAGCTTTGTATTTCTCTTCTTTATTGAGATTGCCGGGAATTGTTAATGTTTCGGTCATCAGACTGTCATATTTTAAAATGTTTTTATTTTAAATGTTTCTTAATCCAAACGGAAATTTCTTTCAATGCAATCGGTGAAAATGTTTGTTCGATTTTTGCATATTCTGAGGGCGAACCGGTTTTACATTCTTGAAAAAGATGATTTAGATTCGGAATTATCAGGGTTTTGAAGTCGTTATTACCGGCTTTTTCTAATGCCTTTTTTATTGCTTTTTCATTTGCTTCAGGAGGTACCTGCAAGTCTTTTGATCCGAAAAGTGCCAATATCGGGCAAGTAATTTTTTTAAGATTTGTTGCCGGCTCATAAGATAAAAAATATCGAAACCATGCACTTGTTAATGTTGTTATTTGATGCTTAATGAGTTCATTCAATTGTTTTTCGGACATTTCGCTTGTTGCATTTTGTTTATTAAATTCATCGGATAATAAATGTTTTACTTTTTGTTTTAAAATGCTTGTATCTTTTTCGTTTTTTAATAAACTATAAATTTTTTTATTCAATTTATTACTTGCTTTTAATTCTTTTTCCGTGGCACCGTTAGCTTTTCCGATTAATTGTGATTGCATGAGTAAAATTTTTTCGCCGGAAATTCCGGGACCTGCAAGTAAGACAATAAAAGCAATATTTTTATTTTTTGCGGCAATCATCGGAGCAATTAATCCGCCTTCGCTGTGTCCGATTAATCCGATATTTTGTTTGTTAATTTCTTTTCGCTTAAGCAGATAATTGAAAGCAGCTTCAGCATCAGAAGCAAAATCTTCGGATGTTGCCGTACTAAAATCACCTTTCGATTTTGCCGTTCCTCTGTCGTCGTATCGTAAAACGGCAATACCTTGTTTTGTCAGATAATCGGAGATTATTAAAAAAGGTTTATGTCCGAGTAATTCTTCATCGCGATTTTGAGCCCCTGAGCCGCTGATTAAAATAACTGCGGGGAATTTTCCTTCTTTTTTCGGTAATGTCAGGGTTCCGGCTAAAGTAATATCAGCCGTTTTATTTTCAAAAGTAATCTTTTCCGATACGTAAGGATAGGGTTCTTCGGGTTCTTGATACCGTTTTTTCTTTTCTTCATTGATTGTTGTCCGATTTAAGTTTAACTCAAACGATTGCCCCATTTGCATAAAATGACCCTTAATTTCATCTTGTTCGGAATTATAAGTTCCGGTGTATTGAGCACCCAATTTTGTCATGACCATTTTTAAATTTCCGTCATTAAAAAAAATGCTGTCAACGGGCAAATCAAAAGCACCTTGGTCAGGACTGTCCAATGTTGCGTTGTATAATACAGTGTCTTTTGAAATGTGAAAAACAATTCTGAGTTGAATGCCTTGAATTTTTATTTTTCCGCCCCAATCATCAATGATATTTTGGGAAAAATTTGAAACGTACAAAAACAATATTGCCGAGATAATCAAAAATTTTTTCATGTGTCTGTTTTTGTTTCAAAGGTAAGGGAAATTTGACCTTTTTCAAAATGTAGATTTAAGAAAGAAAAAAAATAACCGTAAATTATTTTGGTTTTTTTATTCCGAAGCATTTATTTTTGTTCGAATTTCTTTCAGTGCTTCCGTTATTGATTTTTCGGGAGAAATAAAATTGTCTGAGCCCCAAAAAGCAATATCATATTCATATTTGTTATCAATAAAAATTTGATTTCTTTTTAATCTCACCTTTTTCTCAAAATGATTTATGTTATTTGTTTTATAGTCCATCACTACAGTTTCAAAGGATGTACTGTATTTAGCAGAAAAAGGACTTCTTTTTTTTCGAACTTTAAAATCCAATTCGGCTCTTACATGATTGAAAATATATTTTCCGTTAATTTTTTTATAATTAATAAAATATTTTGTCGAAAGTGGTTTGACAATTAGTTTTCTGCTTTTTTTTGCAACAAAATTGAGATTTTTATCGGCAGTTTTAAGATTATATTCAAATTCTGAAGCAATAACAGCAAAATTTTTATTGTTTATATAAATTTTCCCTTTATATAAGGGCGTTTTGACGGTTTTTTTTTGTTCGAATGAAATAACGTAAGCGGTTGAATTGTTAAATGAAACAATGTCAATTAATCGGTAGTTATAGTAGAGCATATAATTTTCATCGAAGAAACTAATCGGATTTCTGATAAAATCTAAATTTAAACTTGAATATAATCCGTCTTTTAATTTTATTGAAATTGAATCATTGTTTCCCGTATTTACGATTTTTCTTGATTTTTCAATTTTAATTTGATCGTTGCGCAAGGTTCCGCGGTAAGGTGTTTTGTATATTTTCAGCAGAGCTTCGGAATAGCTGAATAAATGTTTGTTCTTTTTAACGGATTCTCTGTAAAAAGCTGAGAGAATAATCGGGTTTTGAGTATAATTATTTTTGATATTTAAAATTGCATTTAACAGAATTTGTTTCGGATCGGCATTTCGTATAATCACCTCTTCTATAGAAACGTATTCTTGATTTAATTCAATGATATTTAGTTTATTATGGAAATTTTGAACTCTTGTTTCATAATTTTTATAACCCAAATTGAAAATATAAATTGTTGAATCTTGATATCTCGCAGGAAAACGGAAAGAAAATTCGCCGTTTTGATTTGAAACGGTGCCGGAGGCCGAGTTCAGGATTCCGATCGAGGCATAAGGTATCGGTTTTTTTGTTTTTACATCAATGATTTTACCTTTTATTTGAATCATTGAATCTGAAACGGTATTCGAAAAAGGTGTTGAATCAGCGTTTAATTTTGAAATGATAATGTGATTTTTAATGACGACTAAGTTTATTTTTTCAGAAAAAATTTTTTCGAGAATTTGTTTCAACTGTTCATTGTTTTCATCAAGTGTTATTTTATTTTCGGAGGTCAAAATTTGAGCATCGTAGGAAAAATAATATCCTGTCTTGAGACTTAATACATCCAATGCTTTATTTACGGAAACATCTGATAACTTTATTGATACTCGGTCTGTTAGTATCGGATTTTGAGCAATAAGGAGTCGAATACAAATAATGTTCATTAAAAGTAATATTACGACAAATTTGCGCATATATCTTATTTAGTGTCTGTTTATAAAGTCTAAAACGTTGTTATTTTTATATGACTTTCTTTTTGTTAATATTTTT
>JAOZQB010000236.1 GCA_029932445.1 Bacteroidales bacterium
AAAAAAAACCTGCAAAAATTAATTGCAGGTTTTAATTTCAATAAAAAAAGGATTATTTTATACCGAGCTGATTTTCAACCAATTTAGTAACATCGTCAGCATCATCAAAATACAACAAGGTATTTTTATCGATAATAAATTTATAAGCATATTTTTTTGCAACAACTTTTAAGGCTGCATCGAATTTTTTACGAATAGGCTCATAAATCTCTTTTTGTTTTTTTCCGGCTTCCGTTTGTGCCGATATTTGGAACTTTTTTATGCGTTCACCCAAAGCGTTAATCTCATCAACTTTAGTTTGTTTTACAATATCACTTAAAGTTTTTTCATTATCTTGGTATTCTTTAACCTTAGAATTATACTCATCTTGCATGCTTTTAATTTGATCTTCCAATTGCTTCACAAATTTTGCATATAAAGTATCGGCTTTTTGAACTTCCGGCATTTTTTTATAAACCGCTTGTCCGTCAATATGTCCGTACTTGAATTTTTGAGCATTCACTCCGGAAAAGGCTAATATTACTATAAGTGTTGAAAGTGTTAAATTTTTCATAATTATCCGTTTTATTAAAAAATTATTTTTGAACGCACAAATATAAATATAAATTCTATATTTTGATAATGAATACGAAATAACTACTTTTGAGCTTTTAATTTATAGATGGCAAGTCAAATAAAAAAACTGGCGGGGCAAACAGCCGTTTACGGTTTCAGCAGCATAATCGGACGATTCTTGAATTATCTGTTGGTTCCTCTTTATACAAATCTGTTTTTAACTTCACAATACGGTATTGTTACTGATTTATATGCCTATGCCGGTTTTCTGTTTGTTCTTTTGACTTACGGAATGGAAACCGCATATTTTCGTTTTTCCGAAAAACATCAAAATTCCGAAAAAGTTTTTACTACGGCAATCAGTCCTTTGTTAATTACAACTTCCGTTTTTTTGACTGCAATTATTATTTTTGCTCAACCGATTGCAAGCGCTTTAAGATATCCCGAGCATAAAGAATATGTTATTTGGTTTGCCCTTATTATTAGTCTGGATACACTAACAACAATTCCTTTTGCTAAACTGCGAAGAGAAAATAAAGCCGTAAAATTTGCAACATTTAAGTTTATCAATATCGGACTGAACATCGGTTTCAACTTATTTTTTCTGCTTCTTTGCCCCTATTTGATTAAACACAATCCGAATTCATTTATACATGCATATTATTCCGAAAATATCGGTATCGGTTACATTTTTATTTCTAATTTAATTGCAAGTGCCGTCACCTTACTTTTATTTATTCCGGATTTTTTAAAAACAAAATATACCTTCTCAAAAACCATCTTAAAACAACTTCTTATCTACGGTTCTCCGCTTTTATTTGCCGGACTTGCAGGTATGGTTAATGAGGTGATTGACAGGGTTTTACTCAAATACTTGATTGTTGTTCCACAGGGTATTTCTAATGCAAATAATTACATCTTTTCTCAAATCGGAATTTACGGTGCAAATTATAAATTATCCATCTTAATCACTTTATTTATTCAAGCATTCCGCTATGCTGCAGAGCCCTTCTTTTTCAGTCATGCTAAAGAAAAAAATGCCAAAGAAACCTATGCCAAAGTGATGAATTTTTTTATTATTTTCAGCTTAGTTATCTTTTTGGGAATTATGCTTTACATTGATATTGCCAAATATTTCATCAATGAAAATTATTGGTCGGGTTTAAAAATTGTTCCTATTTTACTCTTAGCCAATTTATTTCTCGGTGTTGTTTACAATCTCTCCGTTTGGTACAAACTGACCGACAAAACAAAATACGGTGCTTACATTGCAGGTATCGGAGCATTTGTGACAATTGTATTAAACATTATTTTAATTCCGAAAATCGGATATATGGGTTCTGCGTGGGCAACCTTCTTTTGTTACTTTACAATGATGACCGTATCATACTTTTGGGGTAAAAAACATTATCAAATTAGCTATCCTCTGAAGAAAATATTCCTGTATACTTTTTTTGCACTTGCTATTTTTTTCATAAGTAACTATGTCGAGTTTATCGGCTTTAAAATGTATCTTTTTCATACCTTGCTTTTTCTATCATTCCTTTTATTCGTTTCGATCAAAGAAAAAATATTCCGTTTTAATAAACTCAAAAAATAATTTGATTTTCACATCATTAAAAAATGATACATATCACACAATATGTTGAACAAATCATCTTTTTCTTAGATAAAATCGCACTTTTATATTACTTTTGACCGGTAATATAAAAAGATGACTTCAAATATCAATTGCAATACATGTATTATTAAATCTTCGGCTGCTAAAGAGCTGAATTCTGAGCAACTTAGTGCATTGGGAAAAAATTGCGTGCAAATATTTTTCAAAAAAGGAGATGTTATTTTTAAAGAAGGTACTTTTTCCGTAAATATAACATACCTTCGAGAAGGTGTTGTAAAATTACATACTGAGGGGAAATCCTCTCAAATTTTAAAAATTACAAAAGGTCCCGGATATTTAGGAATCCCAACGACTTTTGAAGAAAAAATAAATCATTATTCTGCTACGGCACTGGAAGATTGTAATATTTGTTTTATTCACACCAATATTTTTAAATCCTTTATTGAAGAAAATAAAAAGTTTGCCTATGAAATTATTGTTGAACTTTGTAACAGCGAGTTAGAATTGTTTCAAAAATGTGTCAGCAGAACAAAAAATAATATTTACGGAAGATTATCTCATGCTCTGTTGTTTTTCAGCGAAAAAATATATAAAACAGACAATTTTAATCTGCCGCTGTCACGGGAAGAATTAGGAAATTTTATAAATACGACAAGAGAAAGTGTCAGTCGTGTTTTAGCTGAGTTAGACTCCAAAAAAATTATTCAAATAAAAGGGCGACAACTGAAAATTCTTAAACCCGAAGCCCTTAAAGAATTAAGTGACGTATAAAAAAGCTCGATAAATCGAGCTTTATTTTTTTTTAACAACCGCCTTCTTCTTCTTTAACTTTCTTTTTCTTTATAATCTGAGCAGGAGTATTGTCTTCCGCAGCAGTGTTATTGTCGGATCCGGCAGTTTTTACACTCGGCAATTCGCCTTGAACCATCGGATAATTTTTTATTTGACTTTTATCAAAAGCATGACCTATTTTCAGACTTGTCAATTTTGAATACATAAACGAATTCGCTCCGTATGTCAAGGTATAAGCATCATACCCTAACACTTGAAGATATGCTGCAACAAAACTTGCATGTTGTCCGGTATAGTCATAAATAACAATTTTTTTATCCGTAGGAAGTGTCAGTAAATCAGCTTCTTTTATCAAACTTGATTTCGGATTGTATTGAACAGCTCCCGACAAGTGTCCTTTTTTATAATTATATTCAGGCCAATAGTTTACAATGTAATAATCATCCGGATTTTCCATGACTTTATCGATACCGATTTCAAATTTTAAACGTTTTAAAACAGTATCGACACGTGCTTCCAAAATATCATATCCTAATGTTTTTCCTGTATGAATTTCGGGAAGTTGTGTTTTCGGTAATTTTTGATTTTCAGTTGTTTCAAGTTTTGAAGCGTATTTATCGGAAATTCGTTTCAGCCATTTTTTATTTGCGGTATTAATATCCCAAGAACTCATTCCCCACTTCATGGAATACACATTGGAATAACCCAACATTTGTAACATCATTGCAGAAAAACTTGCTCGATGGCTCGCATAACAAACCATAACAATTTTATCGTAAGTTCCTGCAGCTACATTCTTTTTCATATAAGAAACCAAATCTCCGGGATCAACATTAACGGCACCGTTTATATGTCCGTTTACATAATCTCCGTGTCTGCGAACATCAATTATAAGATATTTTTTCAGATTTGCTCGAACATTTTCTGCTGAAATTAAAGTCGGAATACGTTTGTTATTTATAAAATTCCCGGATTGTTCCAAAAACTTTATTAATGCTTCATTCTCGTTACCGGTTTGTACTTTTTTTTCAATTATTTTTTTGCTTTTAGGGTTATCATTTGAACAACCGGTGTTAAAAAAAATAACCGCAAGAAATATAATTGATAAAAAATATATTGATTTTTTCATTTGTTTTACTTTTAACTTTATAAATTTTTCAC
>JAOZQB010000237.1 GCA_029932445.1 Bacteroidales bacterium
GCAATAAATGATGCAATATACGAAGGCAATGAAACCGTAATTACCGATATCAATACGATAACAGGCGGCGGAGCAACAGAAAGCGGAACGCAACAAACAACGGTAACTATTCAAGATGATGATTCTGAAACAAATCTGTCTATTGTTAAAACTGTGAATAATTCGAATCCGGAACCGGGAGATCAAATAATCTTTACTTTAACGGTTACAAATTCCGGGCCGAGTGATGCAACAGGTGTAGCAGTTACGGATAATATTCCTTCAGGTTATTCGTATGTTTCCGATGACGGTTCAGGAGCTTATGATCAAAATACGGGTATTTGGAATGTCGGGAATATTTTAAATTCAGGAACAGTAGTATTGAATATTATCGTAACTGTTAATGAAGACGGAGATTATGCTAATACGGCAAGCGTAAGCGGAAATGAACCCGATCCGGATAATTCTGATAATTCGGATACGAATACACCGACACCTGTCTTTAATCCTTCTATGTCAATTACAAAAACGGCAACTTTACCTGAAATTATTGAAGAAGGTGCCGAAATAAATTATGAAATTGAAGTGATGAATACCGGTAATATGACTTTATATGATGTTGTTATTACAGACGATAATGCCGACAATATTGACGGAAGTCAGATTGCTCAATTGTTACCGGAAGAATCAGCAACGGTTACGGCAATACATATAATAACTTTTGAAGATATTGCGTCCGGACAGGTCATTAATACAGCCGTAGGAACCGGACATGATATTTATGATACTGAAGTAACGGATGAATCTGATGATCCTGATAATCCGGCAGATGTTGATAATAACGGAGACGGAGAACCTGATGATCCGACTGTATCCGAAGTTATCTTATCTGAGATTTTTATTCCTGAAGGATTTTCTCCCAACGGAGACGGTACAAATGATGTTTTAGTAATAAGAGGTTTGGAAATTTATCCGGATAACAGCATTTTAATTTTTAACAGATGGGGAAACAAAGTTTTTGAAGCAAGTCCTTATAATAATGATTGGAACGGGATATCAATGTTCGGACTGACTGTCGGAGGAAAAGAATTGCCGGAAGGAACTTATTTCTATATTTTGAAATTGGGAAAAGATCAAAAACCGATTAAAGGTTATATTTATTTAAACAGATAATTTTAAGAAGGGAGGAAAGAGATTCTTTCCCCTCTCTTTTAATCATTTATAAAATTCTAAATAATGAAAAAAATATTAATAATTACAAGTATCTTTTTTCTTGCATTGGGGACAAAAGCACAACAAGATGCGATGTTTACACACTATATGTTCAATACATTGGCTGTAAATCCTGCTTATGCCGGAAGCCGTGATGCTTTAACCGTAACAGGATTACACCGTTCTCAATGGGTCAGTTTTCCGGGAGCGCCTGTTACACAAACATTAACCCTTCACACACCTTTAGCTTATGAAAATACAGGTGTCGGTTTATCGTTTGTAAATGATAAAATCGGTCCTGTTAATAAAACGTCTTTTTATGCCGATTTTTCATATAAAATTAAAGTTACGAAAAAAGCAAGTTTAGCATTCGGATTAAAAGGCGGATTAAATTTAATGAATAATAATTTATCTGAATTGAATTTGGACGATGCTGCGGATCCGGCTTTTGCAGCAAATATTCAGAGTAAATTATTGCCGAATTTCGGTTTCGGAATGTATTATTATACTGACAGATATTATGTAGGCCTTTCAGTTCCGAAATTATTGGAAAATGATTTTGTAGCCAATACTACATCGGGAGGGACAAATTTGACATCTGAACATCGTCATTATTTTTTTATTGCAGGAAGTGTTTTTGATTTAAACGAAACGATTAAATTAAAACCTACTGCATTTGTTAAAGTTACAAACGGTGCACCTGTTGAAGGAGATGTTACGGCAAGTTTTATTTTTAATGATAAATTTTCAATCGGAGGAATGTTCAGAACAGGCGATGCCGTCGGTATTTTAGCGGGTATAAATATAACAGACCAATTTACCTTGGGTTATTCTTTTGATTGGTCTTTTACTAATACAACAATGGTTTATAACGGCGGAAGTCATGAAATTATGTTACGATATGATTTTATTTATAAAAATGAAGAAAAAATTCGTTCACCCAGATATTTTTAATATTTTAAAAGAAAATAAATGAAAACAATTAAATATATTACTTTACTCTTTGTTATTTTTTATGCGTTTGCAGGAAATGCTCAAACAAAAAAAATAACAAAAGGTGACAAATCATACGATGTTTATTCTTATGAAGAATGTATCAATAAATTTGAAGGTGTAACAAATAAATCCGTAGAATTAAAGCGGAAATTAGCTGAAAGTTATTTAAAAACAGGTGATTATTTTAATGCTGAAAAATATTACGGTGAAGTTGCACAATCAGATAAAAGTAACAGCGAAGATATCTATAATTATGCTTCAATATTAAAGATTAATCAAAAATATGATGAAGCCGATATTTGGATGAATAAATTTTACCGATTGGAGAAAGGGGACAGCCGGGCAAAAATGTTTGTTCAAAATAAAGGAATCATTAATGATTTATTAAACGACAGAGAACAATTTATGATTAAAAATTTGGATATTAATATGTCTGCACAAGATTTCGGAACTTCTTATTACGGAAAAAATCAAATTGTGTTTGCTTCGACAAGACCGAGTGCAAAATTATTTAAGCGTATTTGGAATTGGAATGAGTTACCTTTTTTAGATTTATATATTGCTGATATTCAGCGAACACAATTGAAAAATGTCAAGCAATTTAGGAAAAAATTTAATAAAAAATATCATGAAGGCCCCGCAAGTTTTGATAAAACCGGTGATTTTATGGCTTTTACATTAAATAATTATGAAAATAAAAGTAAAGACGGTGTTGTTAAACTTCAAATTTATACTTCTGAAAAAGAAGGAAAAAAATGGCAAAACCCGGTTTCATTAAACTTTAATAACAGCGAATATTCAGTCGGTCATCCGGCATTAACGGATGACGCTAAAATCATGTATTTTGCTTCGGATATGCCCGGCGGATTCGGCGGCACTGATATTTATATCAGCAAAAGAAACGATGACGGAACATGGAATGAACCCGTAAATCTCGGAAAACCGATTAATACGGAAGGCAATGAAATGTTTCCTTTTATTCATAAAAACGGGATCTTATTTTTTGCTTCTGACGGTCATCCCGGACTCGGCGGCTTGGATGTTTTTATGACAAAAAAATCCGGATCAGAATGGTTACAGCCTCAAAATCTTGGTGTTCCCGTGAACAGTAATTTTGATGATTTTTCATTTATTATAGATTATAACATGGGAAGCGGATTCTTTTCTTCAAACAGAGAAGACGGAAAAGGCAATGATGATATATACTCATTTAAGCTTGTAAAACAGCTGTCATTTGATATTATTATTAAAGGAAAAGTTAAAGACAACTACGGGAATATTCTGGCAAATACAAATGTTTCATTATTTGATCAGGAAAATAATCCCGTAAAAATAGTTAATACGGATGATAAGGGGAACTATGAGTTTAAAGCACATCAAAATGAATTATATTCTGTTAAAGCAGAAAAACCAAAATATCAATCTGATGAAAAAAATATTGATACAAAAGGGAAATCATCAGTTTCTCTGGATTTGATTCTTGATAAATTTCCCGATTTTATTATTTCCGGTTATACTCTCGATGTCGACAGTAAAGATCGTTTGTCAGATGTTAAGATTGTATCTGTAAACAATAAATCCGGAGAGAAAAAAACCCTTACTTCTTCCGAATACGGAAAGTTTTTAATCAAATTACCCGATAATAAATTATACGACAGCATTGACTATACATTTATTACGGAAAAAGAAGGTTATGCATCTAAAACCATAAACTTTAAGCGAATTTTAAAGAAATTCGGTGAATATAATACCGAGATTCAAATGAATAAGATATCATTAGGCGGTGATTTGGGTAAAATAATAGAAATTAATCCGATCTATTTTGATTTTAACAAATACGATATTCGTCCCGATGCAGCTCTTGAATTAGATAAAATTGTTAAAATTATGAATGA
>JAOZQB010000057.1:0-5578 GCA_029932445.1 Bacteroidales bacterium
ATTTTTAATCTTCAAATGCAACTATTTCTCATTAAATATGTTTTATAAAAAAAGTTTCATAAATAGAAATAATTTTTCTAAGTTCGTGAATTGAAAAATGAAAAAAACTGCAAAAAAAAATTCTGTTTTTTTTCTTTTAATTCTGTTACTAATTTCTGTTTCGGGTTTCGGGCAGAAAACAGTTTTAAAAGGGATTTGTGATATTAAAAATGATGCTTTAAATAAAAATGTTATTGAGCTGAAAGGAACTTGGGAATTTTATAATAAGCAGCTTTACTTACCTTCTGATTTTAAGAATAAAACAATAACAAAACCGGAATATCTTCCTGTTCCGGGCCTGTGGAATAAAGTAAAAAAAGATAAATCCGACGGCGGACTTGGTTACGGCACCTATCGTGTGCAAATTATTAATACAAAAAAAGATAAATTATACGGTATTAATTTAAATCGAGTTCAATCTTCTTATAAAATATGGATTAATAATAAGTTACTGAAAGAAAACGGAATTGTCGGAAAAAATAAAGAAACTTCAAAACCCGAATGGTCCTCATCCGATATTATTTTTAAAGCAAGCGGAGATTCAACCCAAATCATTTTACAAGTAAGTAATTTTTATCATAAAAAGGGCGGTATTGAACATTCACCAATTTTTTCCGAAGCAAAAACGCTTAGTGAAAACGGGTGGGAAAAAATTGCTTGGAATATCCTGCTTCTCGGTATATTTTTAATTATGGCAGCATACCATTTTTCTGCATTTTTATTCAGAAAAAATGATAAATCGAATTTATATTTTTCCCTAACTTTAATTTTTTCCGCACTATTTTCAATGACTGTAGGAGAAATTATACTTATGGATCTGTTCCCGTCATTAAATTGGGAAATTTTAATTAAAATAAATTACATTTCAAATTATTTAAGATCATTGTTTTTCTCCTTGTTTATTTATTATGTTTTTCCTAAAGAATTAAACAAATCGTTTTTTAAAATATTAACCGGTTTTGTCACTGCAATAATAATTTTCATCATTGTCGTTCCGGCAATTATCTATACTAAAACTTTATTTATATTTTTAATAATAACCGGCATTATCTTAATTTATGTCATATACGGACAAATTAAAGCTATTATAAATAAACGACCGGGAGCTGTATATTCTTTTCTGGGAGTATTATTTTTACTTGGCACTTCCGTTAATGACATTTTAAAAGAATTACAAATTATTGATACTTTTTCTCTGACCATTTTCGGTATTTTTATTTTTATTATTTTACATTCCTATCTGATTACGCTTCAAAATACGTTCTCATACAAAGCAATCAAACGAATTATTGAAAATATCAGAATCAGAAGTACAGTTAAAGATGTCCTTTTTTCGGCAGAATCTTATGATTTAACAGCTCCTTTAAAAGCAATTTCTGAAGTCATTGAAACCGATCGCTCATTAATTTTTATTAATTCCGAAAATGATTGGATAGCAACAAATGAATATTTAAAGAAAACAGACAGTACTAAAACCATTCAAATAAAAGTATTTTCAGGAATAGAAAATACATACTTTTCATCCTTTAACGTAAAAAAAGCAATTTCATTAAAAGAACCGACATATACAATTATCAGAGATACCGTAAAAGCAAAAGATCTAAAATATTTCGAAGACTCAGGGATTTATTCCGCATTATCTTATCCGCTGATAAAGGATGACAATGTTATGGGTCTGTTATATTTTGAAAATTATAAAGGGAAAAATGATTTTAATAAATTTACAATTGAAATTTTAGAAGATATTAAACCGCAAATTCTTGTATTTACGGACAATTATACGGCATATAACAATTTAAAGAAACTTAATGCTAAATTAGAAAAAGAAGTTTATAATAAAACGAAAGAAATTGAAGCAAGAACAGATGAACTTAAAATATTGAGAAATAAACTGGAAAAACAAAATATCCAAACTTTTAAAATTTCTCAAGAATTACAAAAACAAACTGAAGAAATTAATGACGGAATTAATTATTCCGAGAAAATTCAAAAAGCACTTTTAACAGACGAAAAAAATCTTAAAAATTTCTTTCCCGAAAGTTTTATTTTTCACCGTACGATAAATAAGCTGATCAGTACATTTTATTGGTATCATCAAATCAATACTAATGAAATTATATATGCTTCCGTAAATTCACGGGGATCCGATGTAAGCAGTGCTTTAATTTCAATTTTAACAACACAACTTTTAAACGATATCATTATTTACAATCACAATTATTCGCCGAAAATTATTTTAAATCAAATTCAGGAAAGCTTTGAAAAATATTCTGAGAAAATCGGTGCTGTTGAAATTGTACTTTTTTATTACAACAAAGAGAAACAAGAAATTTTATTTTCCGGTGCAAATCTTTCTTTATTCTATTCTTATGAAAACCATTTGATTGAATATAAATCAAATGACAAACCCTTGCAAGGTAAAAGCGAAAATAATAATTCCAAACGGTTTTTTTCAAATAAAAAAATTAACATAAAAACAAATACAAGTATATTTATTTGTGCAGGTAATATGGAATGTAATGACAAAAATTCAAAACCGGGTTTAAATCAAAAAAAGAAACTCATCAGTCAATTAACTAATATCACTGACTACAAAGATGATATCTTAAAAGAGAAATTTCAAGATTTTTTTTCGGACACACAAAAAGAAGATATTTTAATTACGGGAATAAAATTCTGACATGCTCAAGAAAAAAAGAACATATTACGGTATTCTGTTTTTTGCACTTTTAAATTTAATTGCATTTAAAAGTGAGAGTCAACCTACTGCAACAGAAGGAAAACTTGATTTAAGCTCCTTTAATTTTAAGGAAAATAAATTTGTTAAATTAACCGGGGTATGGGAATTTTATCCTTCTAAATTTTATAATCCTTCAGATTTCAAAAAAGGAACTGAAGAAATTCCTAAATTTGTCAGCATTCCTTCGTTATGGAACAAAGCCCTTTTCCCCGATACAAAAAAACCTAATATCGGTTTCGGCACTTACCGATTACAAATAAAAATTCCTGACAGTATTAATATTTTTGCCTTGAGATTAAAACGTATTGAAACTTCTTATAAAATTTGGATTAATAATAAACAAATTATTGAAGTAGGGAAAATCGGAAATACTGTTGAAACAGCATATCCTCAACAAAAAACCGTTACAAAAATATTTTCAACAGATAAAACCGATTTAGATTTAATCATACAAGTCAGTAATTTTAAACATCGAAAAGGAGGAATAGCAAATTCGATAGTATTAGGCCCTGCAGACCAAGTAATTACGAAAACGAAACAAGCACGCGGATATGAAATTTTCATTATCGGTGTATTAATTATTATGGCTGTTTTCCATTTAGGACTTTATATTGTAAGAAGAAAAGATCGGTCTTTGCTCTTTTTTGGTTTATTGTTAATTACAGAAATAATCAGTATGTCCGTAAACGGAGAAACATTACTGACATATTATTTTCCGAATACGGATTGGCTGATTCTCAAAAGAACAGATTACATCAGTAATTTTGCACGAGTTACATTTTTTGCTTTATTCTTTTTTTATCTTTATAAACCGATTATCAACAAATATTTTGTCCTGGCATTATCAGGAATTAATATTCTGTTGACATTATTTGTATTGTTTACTGATTTACATACTTTTTCCTTCACCTTATTCATTTTTCTGATTCTTTCGGCATTGACTTTAGTTTATGTTCTGTACGCACAATTTAAAGTATTGTTTGAAAAAAAAGAAGGTGCTTTAATCCCTCTTATCGGGACTTTAGCGTTATTAATCACTGCTGTAAATGACACATTATATGTTTCCGGATTCTTTAATTCAATATATTTAGTTCCCGTCGGTTTGTTTGTATTTATTTTTTCGCAATCCTATTCATTATCTTTTAATTTCTCAAAACTCTATAAACATAAAGAAGAGTTAAACAATTTAATCTCTGACATTGAAGACCTTAAAAATGATCTTCTAATAAATAAAAGTTTTGACATTTATAATTCTTTCGAAATTTTATGTCAAAATATGAATGCTGACAGAGCTATTCTGTTTACTTTAAATGAGAAAAATGAAACCGAATTTAAAGCTAATTTCCCGAAAGAAGAATTTAATAAATATCAAGAGCAATATCCTCAAGGTACAATAATTCGAGCAATTAAACATAAAGAAACAGTTATAATTCACAAAACATCGGGGAGTTCTTATTACAATAAAAATTATTTAACTAAATATCCTGCAAATTCATCACTAACTGTTCCTTTTAAAGTTTCCGGTCAAATAAAAGCCATTGCATATTTTGAAACAAATGATAAAAAACATTCGTTTACCAAGCATAACGGACAGGTTTTGGAAGGAATAGCAACTCAAGTTATCGGATTAATCAACAGTTCTGATTTATTTATTAAAACAGAAAATATTCAAAAAAATCTGGAAAAAATTATTGAAGCACGAACGAAAGATGTAACAAATCAAAAAAATCTACTGGAAAATCAAAAAGATGAAATAGAAGCCGTTAATAATCAACTTACGGAAAAACATGAAGAAATTCAAACTAAAAATACGATTATTACGGAAAATATTCAATCGGCCGGTTTAATTCAATCGGCACTTTTACCGGATGATAAATATCTTTATACCTTATTTGAAGATATTTTTATATTGTTCAGACCCAAAGAAATTGTAAGCGGAGATTTTTATCAAGTTAATGAAGTAAAAACAGATATCAGTGAAAAAAATATCATTTTTACACTTGCAGATTGTACGGGACACGGTGTTCCCGGTGTTTTAATGTCATTAATAGGAAATGATCTTATTAAAAATGTCGTAATAAACCGAAAAATATATAAACCTGCCGGCATTTTAAATCAAATTCAGAAAGATATTGCCAAAAAATTAACTCAATCCGAAGATACTAAAAAAATTAAAGACGGAATGGATATGGCCGTCATTAATTATAATCCGGCTAATTACATGCTTGAATATGCCGGTGCAAAAATTGATTTGCTTATTTTACGAAACAATAAAATCACTGAAGTAAAAGCTGACAGACTATCAATAAGTGCGGAACGTCATAAAAAATTGAAAGACAGGAATTTTAAAAATTACAAAATTCAATTAAAAAAAGGCGATGTTTTATATTTGGCAACAGACGGATATCAAGATCAATTCGGAGGTGAAAACGATACAAAATTTATGAAGAAAAATTTCAAAGCTTTATTTGAGGAAATCGGTAACTTGCAATTTGTTATTCAACGAAGCCGCTTACTTAAAACCTTAAACAAATGGCAAGGAAAAAATATTCAAAATGATGATATTACCGTAATCGGAATAAAAATTTAACGGGTTTTCATGAAACATCCATTCTAAACTATTAACACCCGGGTGATTGACTAATGCAGTTTCATAAATAAAGTTCATATACGGGTGCTCCCTGCCTGCCGGCAGACAGCTTTATGACCTTTGAAAATTATAAAAACAGAACATGAAAACAAAAAAAACCGGCTCTGAACACCGGTTTTTTTATTTTCATAAATGAATGTTTAGTCTTC
>JAOZQB010000057.1:5588-15060 GCA_029932445.1 Bacteroidales bacterium
TGGCAAGGGAACAATATTCAAAATGATGATATTACCGTAATCGGAATAAAAATTTAATGGTGTATCATGAAAATAAAAAAACCGGTTCTGAAAACCGGTTTTTTATTTTCATAAATGAATGTTTAGTCTTCCGGAGCAATAGCTTCAACAGGGCAAACATCTGCACATGCACCGCAATCCGTACATAATTCGGGATCGATAGTGTAAAAATCTGCACCTTCGGAAATTGCTTCAACAGGGCATTCGTCAATACAAGCACCACATGCGGTACATTCATCAGGATTAATGTAATAAGCCATAATTTTAAATTTAAATTGTCAAAATATAATTTTTCGCAAATGTTATAATAATTTTTAAATTTTCAAACCGAAACAGGAATATTTTATTATTTATTATTATTCAAAATTTGAATTGCTTTTTGCAAGTCAATATCTATTTCCCTGATAATCGGATAATATCCTTTATTATCAATAATATTTCTGGCAATATAAGCTTTCAAACGTGTATTAATAACATGTTTTGAAAAACGTAAATCTTGTTGATTTTTTTAATACCGTTATTACCGGCATATGTTACAAACTCTTTTAAAACATTATTTTTTTCAAGATACGTATTAATCTTATCATACGTTTTTAATGCTGACAATTCTTTCCTGTATTTATCTGCAAATGTTAAGGCAAATCTATATATCAATCCTTTTGCCGTCAGAGCTCTGTAATACAATGTATAAGCCGATGTGTCAACAGCAACAAAATAATCCGGCATAATACCGCCGCCGCCGTACACAATTTTCCCGCCGGGTGTTGTATATTTTAAACTGTCGGGGAACTTTGTACTGTCTGCCGAAGAAAATTCTCCGTCATAAGCTCTGTGATAAATATCGGCATAATATTCTTCATAACCGTCTTTATAGGATTTTTGAATGCATCTTCCGACAGGTGTGTAATACCTTGCCGTTGTAATTCGCACGCCCGACCGGTCTTTAAAATCAAATTCTTCTTGAACCAGTCCTTTTCCGAAAGATCGTCTTCCGATTATTACACCTCTGTCATTATCTTGTACGGCTCCCGAAACAATCTCGCTTGCAGATGCCGTCCACGCATTTATTAAAATTGCTAATTTTACATCAATCATTGAATGATTTTCCGTTGATTTATAATCGGTTCGTTTTCGATAAGCCCCTTTTGTAAAAACAATCATTTTACCGGCAGGAAGAAATTCATCAACAATATTAACGGCTTCTCCTAAATAACCGCCGCCGTTATCTCGCAAGTCCATTACCAATTTGGTCATTCCTTTTTTTCTTAACTTAGCGGCAGCTTTCATAAATTCGTCATAGGTCGTTCCGGCAAATCTGCTGATTTTTATATATCCCGTATTTTCATTCAACATATACGATACATCCACACTGTACAAAGGAATTTTATCCCTGGTAATTTCAAAAGAAATCAAATCATTTATTCCTTTTCTTTTAACACCGATTTTGACTTTTGTTCCTGCCCGCCCTTTTAAAAGCTTCATAACACCGTCATTGGAAATTCCGATTCCGGCAATTAAAGAATCATTAACCGTGACAATACGGTCACCGGCTAAAACTCCTATTTTTTCGGAAGGACCGCCGGAAATTGTATTTATAATCATTACCGTATCATTTTGAATATTAAATTGCACTCCGATACCGTCAAAATTTCCGTCCAAACTTTCATGTGCTTCATCATTTGCCTTAGGCGGTAAATAAGATGTATGCGGATCTAAATTTTCAAGAATTTGCGGTATGGCAATTTCCGTTAAACTGTCAACAGAAATTTTTTCAACATAATTGGTATGAATTAATTGTAAAATCGCATTGATTTTATCGTTATAAGAAGCTTCCGTTGCAGAAGTAAAATTAAAATTCTCCGTTTTTTGCGGAAACAAATTGCGACCTATAAACATACCGGCAACCAAAACCAATGCAATTATTATCGGAGTATATATTGCTTTTTTTGAATTTTTATATTCCATTATCAGAGTTATAAAGTTATAAAGTTAAAAGTTTGAAAGTTTGAGAGTTGAAATTATTTATTGTTAATTTTCAGATTAACAAGTTCAATACCGGCTCTTTCCAGTATCTCAAGACCGTCAGTTATTCTGTATTTCTCATCAAAAATAACTCGTTTTATGCCGGCTTGAATGATTAATTTAGAACATTCCATACACGGAGAGGTTGTAACATAAAGTGTTGAACCGTCGCTGCTGTTATGTGATTTTGCCACCTTCGTTATGGCATTAGCCTCTGCATGAAGCACATACGGTTTTGTAGTATTGTTTTCTTCTTCGCATATATTCTCAAATCCTTCCGGCGTTCCGTTATAGCCGTCAGATATAATCATTTTATCTTTAACGATTATTGCACCGACTTTTCGCCTTTTACAATACGAATTTTCTGCCCAAATATGAGCCATTCTTAAATAGCGTTCGTCTAATTTATATTGTTTGTCCTTTTTCATTTTGTATAATTCTGTTGAACCTGATAAGTCACAAAAGAAATCATATATTTTTTCTTTTGTGTTCAGATTATATTTTATGTGGTTTTAGTCATTTCTTTTACAGTTTTTAATATTCCCTCGGTATCATAACCGCAAATATGATACAATTCTCTTTGGGTTCCGTGTTCGATAAATTCATCGGGAATACCGAGTCGATTTACTTTTGAAGTATAATTATTTTCATTTTTAAATTCGAGAACGGCACTGCCGAAACCGCCTTGTATCACACCGTCTTCCAGAGTCATTATATAATCAAACTTTTTGAAAATTTGATGTAATAATTTTTCATCGAGCGGTTTTACAAAACGCATATCATAATGTGCAACACTGATGTTTTCTTTTTCAAAATCATCTTTCAGTTCCGAAACTAAATTACCGATTGCTCCGATACTTAAAATTGCAATATCTTCACCTTCTTTAATAATACGACCGGTTCCGATTTTAATTTCTTTCATCTCGGTTTTCCAGTTCGGCATAACTCCCCTGCCCCGCGGATATCGAATTGAAAACGGTCCTTTATCGGGAAGTTGAGCAGTGTACATTAAATTTCGTAATTCCGATTCGTCCATCGGTGCCGAAACAATCATATTCGGAACAATTCGCATATATGCCAAATCAAAAACACCGTGATGCGTTGCTCCGTCATCACCGACTAATCCGCCTCTGTCGAGACAAAACACTACATTCAATTTTTGCAAAGCTACATCATGAATCAACTGATCATAAGCACGTTGCATAAATGTTGAGTAAACATTGCAAAAAGGTAACATTCCGTCAACGGCAAGTCCCGCAGAAAACGTTACGGCATGTTGTTCGGCAATTCCGACATCAAAAGCTCTTTCGGGCATAGTTTTCATCATAATTTTTAATGAAGAACCTGAAGGCATTGCAGGTGTAATACCTACAATTTTTTCATTCTTTTCGGCAAGTTCAACGATGGTATTTCCGAATACATCCTGAAATTTCGGTGCTTGAGGAATATTTGATTTAACGGAAATTCGTTCTCCGGTTTGTTTATCAAATTTCCCGGGAGCATGCCAAGTTGTTTGGTCTTTTTCGGCAGCTTCAAAGCCCTTCCCTTTCTTTGTCAGAACATGAAGCAATTTAGGACCTTTAATATCTTTTAAATCCTCAAGAATTTTTACTAATTGGTTAACATCATGTCCGTTAACGGGTCCGAAATAGCGCATATTCATAGACTCAAAAAGATTGCTTTGTTTCATAATTAAAGACTTGATACTGCCTTCAATTTTTTGAATAAAAGCTCTTGTATTAGGTCCGAATTTTTTAATCTTTCCCAGCTTATTCCAAACCTCATCTTTAACTTTATTATAGGTTTTAGACGTCGTAATATCCAGTAAATATTGATTTAAAGCACCCACATTCGGGTCAATCGACATATTATTGTCATTCAAAATAACCAATAAATTTGATTTTTGAACCCCGGCATTATTCATCCCTTCAAAAGCCAAACCGCCGGTCATGGCACCGTCACCGATAACGGCAACCACATGCCGGTCTTCTTCACCTCTTAAACAAGCCGAAACTGCCATTCCCAGAGCTGCGGAAATAGATGTTGAAGAATGTCCGACACCGAATGCATCATATTTACTTTCAAAAATTGACGGAAAACCGCAAACACCTCCGAGTTGTCTGTTTGTACAAAAGTTATCACGTCTTCCGGTAAGAATTTTATGCCCGTATGCCTGATGTCCGACATCCCAAACCAGTTTATCATAAGGTGTGTTAAAAACGTAATGCAAAGCCACGGTTAATTCCACAACTCCCAGACTGGATGCAAAATGTCCCGGATTATCAGAAACAATATCAATTATATATTGACGAAGTTCATTTGAAATTGCAATTAATTCTTCGTATTTATATTTTTTAAGATCTTCGGGGAAATTTATATGTGTAAGATATTTATAGTCTGCCGATGCCATATTCTTAGTTCAAATTTAACGGACAAAGATAAAGAATATTTCATGATATTCCGGATGAAATTTGAAAATGATGTAAATCGAAAAAAAACAGCTTGAAAAAAGTTTATTTTTTTATAAACATTTCTGATTTATTATCGTAATTCAGAAAATAAGTCCCGGTTTTTAATTTACTCACATCAACTTCAGTGTCAGAACCGGTTTTTATAAGTTTACCGTAATAATCGTAAATTTCAAAATGCGTAAATCCGGAAAAAAACAATTTTTGGGCTGTTTTTCCGCCGTTTCCGGGAATAAACGTAATTTCGGGTACATTATTGAAATATTCAACATTTTGAGAATAATGAGGCTTTTTATTGCTTCCGATTTGTTTAATACGAAATTTGTTAACACCCGAATTGAAATCAATACTGTAACGATAACGATTTTCACCGCCGGTTCCTTTCCCTTTAACAGAACCGATGCGAATCCATTTATTCCAACGATATTGTTCAATAATAAACGGTAAACTTCCGTGTTCCTTCACAGTTGTCCAATTCAAAAAACCGTCTTTGTCAACACTGATGTTTTTTATTTCAAATGTGCTTTCGGGTGTCAACACTTCAGGATTCAGAACTCTCGGAGTGCATCCTTTTTTATGTTTGATTACAACCTTAATTAATGCACCATATCTGAAATTATAAATACTTAAATCTATTTCAAAAAAGGAAGAATTTATTTCATCGGTTGTTGTTCTTCCGTTAACAAGAACTTCGGAAACACAAAATCCGACACCGGTTGAAGCATACGGATTTTCAACATACAGATTCTCACCTTTGTAAATGCCGTCTAAAACAATTTCACCGGCAAAAGAATCTTTTACAAAAAAGTTGCTTATGAGAAAAAGTGTAATGACAAAATATTTAAACAGATTAACGAAATTTAACATTTTCTGTATAATAATTTTCAATATCGACTGACAAAGATATTTGAATTAATTAAAATAACTATAAATTATTTAAGAATATTGTTCAATTATTTGAAGTAAAACATCCGGAGCTTCATTTTCAGGAATATTTCTTCGAATAACTTCTTTGTTTTTATACAAGGTAACCTTACCGGTTCCGGTTCCTACATAACCGAAATCAGCATCGGCCATTTCGCCTAATCCGTTAACGATACAACCCATAATTGCAATTTTAACACCCTTTAAATGAGCTGTTTTCTCTTTTATTTTTGCCGTTGTTTCTTCCAAATTAAATAAAGTTCTGCCGCAGCTCGGACACGAAATATATTCCGTTTTTGTAATTCGTGTTCTGCATGCTTGTAAAATTCCGAAACTTAATTCATTTGCTTTTTCAATATCTTCCGGTTTTCCGGAAATCATTATTCCGTCTCCGAAACCGTCAATAAATAAGGCACCGATTTCAGCTGATGCTTTTAAAATTGCATAGTCGTTAATTGTTTTAAATGTGTGTTTCAGGAGTATCGGATTTTTAATACCGTATGCTTCGGCTTTTAAAAAAAATGCTCTTCCGTAATGAATTGCAGAAGCAGAATTGGTCAAATTCAAAATAAAAACCGACTGATTGTATTTTTTCAGTTTCTCAAAATCCGTTTTTTGAATTTCGGAAGCATTGATTTCAATAAACTGAATTTCAGAAACATGTTCTTCTTTTAAATCATTGTATCCCAAATAATTATAACGACAATTTTTATTTTCGGAAATAATTCCGGTTCCGGCAGGCACATTATAATTAAAATTTTCATTGTTAATAAACAGATAATCTGCTGCTAAATCTGTTTTTTCAAATGTGTTTTCCTTTTCATTGAACATAAAACCACTTTCTTTTATGCCGTCAGAATTACATTTGCCGGAAATATCCGAAATAACAACCGGAACATTATTTCCGCCGATATTTATTATCTCGGAAGATTTGCGTTTTTCATAATCCGTAAAAGTTCGATCCTTGATTTCCGGAGAATCCGCAATGCTAAGAGTTGCAAAATTTTCAGGATTAAATATCTCAACAATTTTTTTTGCAACGGGAATTTCTTTTGCCGGTGATTCGGTTAACGAAACTCTGACAGTATCACCGATTCCGTCTGCCAATAAAGTTCCGATACCGGCAGCAGATTTTATTCTTCCTTCCAAATCGTTTCCGGCTTCGGTAACACCCAAGTGCAAAGGAAAATTCATGTCCTCTTGTCGCATTTGTTGAACCAAAAACCGATTGGCATAAATCATCACCAGCGGATTACTCGCCTTCATGGAAATAACAATGTCATTAAAATTTTCAGCTTTGCAAATACGCAAAAATTCCATGGTTGCTTCGGTCATGCCTTCAGGAGTATCACCGTATCTGCTTAATATTCTGTCGGATAAGGAGCCGTGATTCGTGCCGATACGAATGACCGTTTTATGTTCTTTACAAATATTAAGAAGCGGAATAAAATTCGTTTTTAAACTTTCAACTTCTGCGGTATATTCTTCATCGGTATATTCAATATGTTTAAATTGTTTTAAATCGGCATAATTTCCGGGATTAATCCGAACTTTTTCAATAATTTTTGCGGCAAGTTCAGCCGCTTTCGGACTGAAATGAATATCCGCAATCAAAGGAACATCAAATCCTCTTTTTTTCAGTAAGGTTTTTATATCATTTAATTTTTCGGCAACTCGTGTTGTTTGAACCGTTAATCGCACATAATCGGCACCGGCTTCGGTAATTTCAATAATTTGATTGACCGTTGCTTCAACATCCGATGTATCGGTATTGGTCATTGACTGTATTCTTATCGGTTCATCACCCCCGAGAGGAATTGCTCCTATTGATATTTTTTGTGTTTTAATTCTGTTATAATTGAAATAATCTTCGATATACATTTTTTATTGTTTTATAATCTTGTCTGTGTCAAGTAGGTTCAAAAACTTTTTAATTTTACGAACTTTTAACTCTATATTTGCAAATATTGTTGTCCGATTGAAATCTTATAAACAGGTTAAAACCTTAATGTCGGTGATTTTTTTCAGCCCCCGACTTAAGTCGGGGGTTAATATAAAACCCGACAAAAACAAGGACTTTAGTCCTTTTTAATAAACTCATATAGAAAGACATAATAAATATTCCGTATTTTTACATATTTTATAATTAATCGGATAACATTATTTGCAAATATATTATAATATCAAGTTTAAGCATATTTTATTTTAAATACCAAAGAAGATGTCATTAAAAGCAGAAAATATTACAAAAATATACGGTAATCAAAAAGCACTTGACGCCGTAAGTTTTACAATAAAAACAGGAGAAATTGTCGGTTTTTTAGGTCCCAACGGTGCCGGAAAATCAACCATGATGAAAATTATTACCGGTTTTATTTCTCAAAACAGCGGTGATATTTTTGTAAATAATTTGAATACAAAATCGAATATAAAAGAAATTAAGCAACAAATCGGTTATTTGCCCGAACACAATCCGCTTTATCTTGATATGTTCGTAAAAGAATATTTGAATTTTGTTGCGAAATTGTATTCCGCAGAAAATTATAAACTTCGTGTTTCTGAAATTATCGAACAAACCGGTTTAACGAGTGAGCAAAACAAAAAAATCGGTGCTTTATCCAAAGGATTTCGTCAAAGAACCGGACTTGCAGCCGCCTTAATTCATAATCCGGAAGTATTAATTCTGGATGAACCGACAACGGGACTTGACCCCAATCAAATAATTGAAATAAGAAACTTGATAAAAGATGTCGGAAAAGAAAAAACCGTTATGCTTTCAACCCATATTATGCAGGAAGTTGAAGCTATATGCGACCGTGTTATCATTATCAATAAAGGGCAAATTATTGCCGATAAACCGGTTGCGGAAATAAATAAACTTACTCGAACAAAAAAACAATCCGTTTTAACAGAATTTGCCGAAGAGATTAACGAAGGTATTTTCGAACAACTTTCCGAAACCATTTCTTTCAGAAAAGTGAAATCAAAATCTTTTATTTTTGAAAGTGATACGGACAAAGATATTCGCCCGGAAATTTTTCATTTTGCCGTCAATCAAAAGTTAACAATCTTAACATTACAACAAAAAGAGCAAAATTTAGAAGATATTTTCAGAATGTTGACACAGTGAAATACGAAAATTTGAAATTTGCATCCTTCATCTTTTGCAAACAAATAACTCATATAATATGAAAAAAATAAGTATAATAATAATTCTTCTTTTTTTGAACAATTATATAATAAGTCAAGAAACTGTTTCTTCTTTTTTATTTAATAAGTTAAATCTTAATAATAAAACTTTAACTACAAAAGACCAAAAAACAGATTCTTTTATTTTATCCGGTTTTGATTTTCACCTTTTTAAACCTGCAAATAAAAAAAGCAATAAAAAAGATTCATATAAAATATATTATAAAAATAATCAGATTGTTAAAATTTCGAAGATCGTTAACTTAAAAAAAATCATAAAATATAGTTTGCATATATTTTCTGTGAATAAAAATATTAAAATCGGTTTTATTTTTATAACAAATAAGGAACATGAGAAAGAAATATTAAATAGTTTATTTATATTTGATTTAAGAAATTCAACATCATTTTTTATAGAATTTGAACAAATATTTTATATAACCGGTTTCGTGACGGACAATTCAGAGAATATACTCTACGAAGAATATCCGGTTGAATTCGACAATATTAACCAAATAAGAACAATTATAGGGCTTGATAAAAATTTAAACCCTATTTCTAAATATAATTTTTCAGAAGGAAGTATTGTTTCATCTTCTGAAATAATATATAAAGAAAATAAAATTTATGAAAAACTATATATATTTAATTCATGTTATACTGAAAATTTAAATAATATAAGCCTTAAATCTTTTTATTATATTTTGAATGATAAATTCTATGTGTCAAAAGTAACATTTGTAACTGATTTAGTTTACCCCTCTGATATCAAAGAAGATATATGGCTTCAATTAATAACCGGTTTACCTAAGCCTGTTTCATTTAATTTT
>JAOZQB010000058.1 GCA_029932445.1 Bacteroidales bacterium
TCATCAAATACATTCACGTCCGGGAGATTTTGCAGTTGCAACACCGATGGGTATTATGGACGGTTTAAAAAATACCGGAACAACCCTTTTAGAACCGTTTGTGGCATTTAAAATATCAGCACCTGAAGAATTACTAGGGAAAATTGCCGGCGATATTACACAAATGAAAGGACGCTTCAACAGTCCCGAAATCAAAAACGGGAAATTTATTTTAGAAGGTATCATGCCTCTTTCTGCATCTTCTGATTATCCCGTAAAACTGAGCTCACGTTCGGGCGGTAAAGCAAAAATTTCCGTTAAATTTCATTCGTATCAAGCATGTAAAGATGAAAATGAGCATATCAGGGAATATAAAGGGATCAGCCCGCTTGATACTGCAAAATACATTTTAAAAGTAAGAAAGGCATTGCAATAAATTAATCGGTTGAAAATTTGGTTTTTTCATTTATTTTTTGTATATTTAAGTGGAAAATTAAAAGCCATGAACGAAAATATTTTTGTAAAATACTTGAGTAAAAAAATTCTGAAAGAAAAGACCAAAAATTTTGAACCGGGTCCTGTTATAACCATATCGAGGCAATTCGGATGTTATGCAACTGCTATTGCCGCTAAACTCAATAAGAAAATTTCAGAAAAAAGTCTGCACCCTTGGGATTATATCACAAAAGAAATTATAGAAGATTCCGCTAAAAAGTTAGATCTTGAAGAACAAGATATTGCACATATTTTCGGTGCTGATGAAATCGGATTTCTCGGTGATTTAATCGTTTCTTTTTCAAATAAAAAATATAAGAGTGATGCCGTTATCAAAAAAACAATTCATTCTGTCGTAAGGAGATACGCTGAACAAGGGAATTGCATTATTGTCGGACGAGCCGGCTGCATTATTGCTTCCGATATTGAAAAATCACTTCATGTACGACTTGTAGCTCCTTTAGAATACAGAATTAATGCTAATAAAACAAAATATAATATCAGCTATAAAGAAGCGCGCGAATTGGTATCGGAAACTGACCAAAAAAGGATTCAGTTTATGAAATTCTTCAAAGGCGATAAACCGGATGAAGATATTTTTGATTTGATGTTAAATCGTGAAAAATTAAGTGATGATGAAATTGTTGAAACAATTTTCAGATTGGCAGAATTCAGAAATTTAGTTTAATTTGCTTCTTTTTAAACCCGCTTTCTTAAATTGTTCTCGATTCTGCGAAAATTAATTTTAATTTCGATTGACTGTCTTTCAGAAATTCGTTTAATATTCTGCTTGCCGGAGGACTCAGTATTTTCAAGCCCAAACCATGTTTTTTATAATTTATATAATTTTGATAAAAGAGCGGATATTATTTAATTTTGAATTTCCTGAAAATCGATATTCCGTAAATTTAAGTTTGAGGGTACTCCGAAAAGTCAAAAAGAGATAATTTAGTCATCCGATAAATTTGTAATTAGTTGATTATCAGGATAAGTGCATATCAGCATTTTGCAAAATCATTCATCGGATGACTTTTCGGAGTTGGCTCAAGTTTTTCCAAATTTACAAAAATATTTTGTGTAATGTTTAAAACGGTGATATTTGCAACTTAAAAAAATAATGATGAACAGAGAATTTAAAGCGGAAGAATATAAAAGTAAAAAGGAAATAAAAGTAAGATATGACGATTTGGATACTTTAGGACATGTAAATAATAAAACCTATTTAAGTTATCTGGAAGAAAGTCGTATTCAATATATGACAGATGTTTTAGGATTTAAAAAAGAATCTCTAGATTTTGATGTTGTCGTAGGAAGAATTGATATTTCCTATTTTTCTCCGCTTCATTTGAATGATACCGTTTTTGTTTATACCGGAATTTCAAGAATAGGAGAAAAAAGTTTTGACTTTCAATGTTATATTACCAAAACTTTGAATGAAAAAGATGTCCCGGCTGCCTATGCTGTTGTAACCATGGTTTCCGTTGATCAAAAAACAGGTAAAACAAAACCGAATGAACAAGAAATGGTAAAAGCTGTTTTAGCATTTGAAACTATAAAACCGGAATTTAATACAAATCAAAAATAACCGGTTTATGTTATAAAGAATAGATTTTTTATTTTGATAATCACATTTCAATATCTATATTTGCACATATTTTGTAAAATTATTAATTAACTAAAAATCAGTAAGTTATGTTTATTTTAATGGTTGTTATTTTTATTTTAGGATACACGATGATTGCATTGGAACATCCTATAAAAATTGATAAAGCAGCATCTGCTTTATTAATGGGTACAGTCCTTTGGGCATTGTATGCTTTAAACGGTCAAGACATTTTAAATCTCGGATACAGCAGAGCTTGGCTGCATTTCAGTGAATTAAATCCGAGTTTATCTAAAACAACAGAAGGCGTCAGGGAATTCATTGTTCATCATGATGTATTGGATCATTTAGCAGACATCTCAACCATCCTTTTCTTTTTATTGGGAGCCATGACAATTGTAGAAATTGTTGACCAACATGAAGGGTTTAAAATTATTACCGATAAAATTAAAACGACTAAAAAAGTTAAACTTCTTTGGATAATCAGTTTTTTAACTTTTTTCATGTCAGCCGTTCTTGATAACTTAACAACAACAATTGTAATTATTGCATTATTAAGAAAATTAGTTGATGACAAACAAACTCGTTGGTTTTTTGCCGGCATGGTTGTAGTTGCAGCAAATGCAGGCGGTGCTTTTTCACCAATCGGTGATGTTACAACCATTATGCTATGGATTGGCGAACAAGTTACAACAGCTAATATTATTATGAAATTATTTGTTCCGAGTTTGTTTACAATGATTATTCCCTTAATATTATTATCGTTTACCTTAAAGGGAAATGTTACAAGACCGAAAGTTGTTCCGGCAGGAGAACATGATGTAACAACAACACCCACACAGCAAATTGTGATGTTGGTGATGGGTGTTTCAGCTTTATTATTTGTTCCGATTTTTAAAACAGTTACACATTTGCCTCCGTATTTGGGTATGTTATTCGGTTTAAGTATTATATGGATTACAACAGAAATAATGCACAGAAGAACGAAAACAAAATACGAAGGAACTTTCAAATTATCCGTAAATTCCATTTTAACCAGAGTTGATGTTCCTACAATCTTCTTTTTTCTGGGAATTTTAACAGCTGTTGCTGCTTTAGAATCAGCAGGTCATTTAGATTTATTAGCAACATCATTAAAGGATTGGGGTTTAGGTGTTTACCCTGTTGCAATAATTATCGGTTTATTATCATCTGTTGTCGATAATGTCCCTCTTGTTGCAGCATCAATGGGTATGTATCCGATTGATCCTTTCCATGTTCAATTTATGCAAGACGGTATTTTCTGGGAATTAATTGCTTATACTGCAGGTACCGGAGGCAGTATTTTAATCATCGGTTCAGCTGCAGGTGTTGCCGCTATGGGAATGGAAAAAATTGATTTTATTTGGTATATGAAACGAATTTCATTACTTGCTGCACTCGGTTTCTTTGCCGGTGCCGGAACTTATTATTTGCAAGAACAATTTATGCAGGAAAGTCTGCATGCCAAAATAATTCCGTTCGATACAATTCCGAAAACTGCAAAAGACAAGGTTACTGCTGACTTTTCCGACTATACGGTAAAAGATGTTGAAAAATATTTTAAAGGAAGAAAAAATGAACTTATCGGGTATGTTGTTGAAGCAGAGAAAGAAGGCAAAATATATGATATTCGATTTAAAGAAGACGGAACCTTCATGGATGTTGTTGATGATGTTGAATCTCCCGGTGATGTTAAATAATATTTTAATTCTGATAAAGTAATCAGCATAATTTTAAGCGAGTATTTTAATTAATACTCGCTTTTTTTATATTACCTTTGCAATCTTATTTTAGAATGATGATTTACACAAAAACAAGTGAAGAAATTGAACTGATGCGCGAAAGTGCATTATCGGTTTCAAGGACATTGGCTCTGGTTGCAGAGCATATCGGAGAAGGTGTAACAACCGGAAAACTGGATAAATTAGCAGAAGAATTTATACTGGATAACGGAGGAGTTCCCTCATTTAAAGGGTATCACGGTTTCCCGGCAACATTATGTATGTCAGTAAATGAAGAAGTTGTTCACGGCATACCGGGAGATTATGTATTAAAAATCGGTGATGTCATTTCTGTTGATTGCGGTGTGTATAAAAACGGCTTTCACGGTGATCATGCCTATTCTTTTAAAATTGGTGAAGTTAAACCCGAAATCTCAAAACTTCTGAGAATAACAAAAGAATCACTATATAAAGGGATTGAAGCCGCAAAAACAGGAAATCGAATCGGAGATATCGGTTTTGCCGTACAGAATTATGTTCAAAAAGAGGGGTATTCGGTTGTGAGAGAATTAACAGGACACGGATTAGGTCGGGATTTGCACGAAGATCCGTCGGTACCTAATTACGGAAAAAGAGGCCGCGGTGCAAAAATTATTGAAGGAATGGTCATTGCCATTGAACCGATGATAAATATGGGGAAAAAAGCTGTTCGTCAATTATCTGACGGATGGACGATTATAACTGCTGATGAGATGCCTTCGGCACACTTTGAACATGATATTGCCGTTATTAACGGTAAAGCTGAAATATTATCAACTTTTGAATTATTAGAAAACGTTTTGAAAAAAAGAGGGATGGAAATAAGCTAGAAATAAAAAAACACAATTTGTTAAATTGTGCCTTTATCTCTTAAAACAAAAAGTTTAAGAATATTAACTGTGTATTATGAGAGTCACAATTTTAGTCTTCTTTAACTTTACCGCTTAACAGAATGAACTTTTCCAGTAATTCATCAACAAGAACTTCTGTTTCGTTGGTTTGATTATTTTTTGCTTGATCATTCATCGCTTTATGTATTAAAATAAATTATTAAATGAAGATTCTGTTTAAATATACGCAAATCCTTAAAAAAGGTTTCAATTTTTTAAATATTTTTTTATTTTTTTTTGAAAGGACGTCAAAAACTCAATTTTTCCTCTATTTTTGTAATAAAAATATTTAATATGATTAAAATTAATGAAGGAGATAAAGTTCCGGGCTTGGAGCAAATAATTGACTTAGATAAGTTAAAAGGGAAGAAACTGATTTTGTATTTTTATCCGAAAGATAATACCCCCGGATGTACAAATGAAGCGCTTAATTTGAAAGAACATTACAAAGCATTAAAAGATGACGGTTTTGAAGTTATCGGAGTCAGTCCTGATTCGGAAGAAAAACATAAAAAATTTATAGAAAAATTTGATTTACCTTTTAAATTAATTCCTGATACGGAAAAAACAATTTTGAATAATTTCGGGGTCTGGGGAGAGAAGAAAATGTACGGAAAAACCTATATGGGAGTTCATCGTACAACATTTATTATTGATGAAAACGGAACTGTAGTAAAAATATTTCCTAAGGTAAAAACAAAAGAACATTACGAACAAATAATGAAAACTTTAGCTGAATAAAAAAAATAATTATGGCAAAAAAAGATGAAGATACAAAGTCTGCAAAGTTACAGGCATTGCAATCAACTCTGAATAAGATAGATAAGGAGTTCGGAAAAGGGACAATAATGAAACTTGATTCCGGAGCTATTCTTGATATCCCTTCTATTTCTACAGGATCAATAGGATTGGATTATGCATTAGGAATCGGTGGTGTCCCCAGAGGAAGAGTTATTGAAATATACGGTCCCGAATCTTCCGGTAAAACAACATTGGCTTTGCATATTATTGCAGAAGCTCAAAAAAAAGAAGGTATTGCTGCATTTATTGATGCAGAACATGCTTTTGACAGTTATTATGCAAAAAATTTAGGTATTGATATTGATAATTTATTAATTTCCCAACCCGACAACGGTGAGCAAGCATTGGAAATAACTGATCATCTTATTCGTTCCGGCGCTGTTGATATTGTTGTTATTGACTCGGTTGCAGCTTTAACTCCTCGAGCTGAAATAGAAGGCGATATGGGTGATTCCCGAATGGGTTTACAAGCTCGTTTGATGTCGCAGGCATTGAGAAAGCTTACTTCTAATATCGGTAAGACAAATACTTGTGTGATTTTTATTAATCAATTGCGTGAAAAAATCGGTGTTATGTTCGGCAATCCTGAAACAACTACCGGCGGAAATGCTTTGAAATTTTATTCATCAGTAAGGTTAGATGTAAGAAGAATAGGACAAATAAAAGATGATACGGATGTTAAAGGAAATAAAACACGTGTGAAAGTAGTTAAAAATAAAGTTGCACCGCCTTTTAAAAAAGCAGAATTTGACATTATGTACGGTGAAGGAATTTCAAAAATAGGCGAAATTGTTGATATCGGAACCGAATATGGAATTATTCAAAAAAGCGGTTCTTGGTACAGCTACGGTGATACAAAATTGGGACAAGGAAGAGAAGCCGTAAAAAAACTTTTAATTGATAATGTTGAACTGGCTGACGAGTTAGAGCTTAAAATAAGAGAACAAATGAAAATCGGAGCTCCGAAAGAATAGAAAATGTTAGAGTTATTATTTTAGAAGGACTGTTCTTATACAAGGGCAGTCTTTTTTTATTTTCTTCGTTTAAACTCTGAGCAAACTATGGCAGCTGCAACAGATACATTAAGCGATTCCGCAGATTTATTTTTTGTATTGAAGTCCGGAATAAATAATCTGTTTGTAATATACGAATTGATATCTTCAGAGATTCCTTTTCCTTCATTTCCGATAATAATGATTCCGTTTTTACTTAAATTTGCAGTATAAATATTTTCTCCTTCTAATAAAGTACCGTAAACAGGAATTTTTTTATTTAAAGATGAGAAAAAATATGGTTTATTAATGTAATGAATTTTTACGGATGCAATTGATCCCATTGTGGCTTGAATCGTTTTAGGATTATAAACATCAACGGTGTTTTTGCTGCAAAAAACAGTTTCTATACCGAACCAATCTGCAGTTCTGATAATGGTTCCCAAGTTTCCCGGATTTTGAATGTCATCACAAAAAATACTTAAAGAATTTTCGATTTCGGCAAAATTAATTTTGTAATCAGGGATTTCAAAGATACCGATAATTGAAGGAGGGGTTTTTAACTGACTTATTTTATTAATGTCAGAATTATTAACTTCAAAAATTTCAAAATTATAATATTTATCTGCCGGAATGAGTTCTTTAGATGTTGTCAGAATAAATTTTGGCTTGATTTCTGATTGCAGCAAATTAAAAACTAATTTTTCACCTTCGGCAAGAAATAAATTATGTTTTATTCTGAATTTTCTTAATTTTAAAGAATTAAAAAATTTAATTTTGTTTTTTGACAGCATAATGTCTTATTAAATTATATGCAACGATACAAAATAAAACATTTTAATCCGATTTCAATAATATTTGCATTATTGATTTCGTTTTTATTTTCTTGTAATATAACCAAGAATATTCCGGAAAACGAACAACTTCTGGTAAAAAATAAGGTTGAAATTACGAATAAGCACTTTAATGAAAAGAAATCCGGCTTTAACGAAAGTGATATTAAGCAAATATTAAAACCCCAACCTAATTCAAAAATATTTTTTATACTGCCGTTCAGATTGATTATTTATAATTTAAAAAGTGATAAAAAAGCAAACCGATTAAAAGAGATAAATAATAAAAGATGTAATAAAAAAAATCAAAAGAAGGTCAAAAAAGTTACAAAAAGATTGCGATTTTATGATAAAAAATCTGAAAATTTATCATCTGAATCAAAAAAATATAAACGGACTTCACATAAACTTTCCGAATTGCAAAATAAAATTGAAAGATTAGATGCAAAAGAATGTAATAAAGAACATTGGACAAGGCGCTTGGGTGAAGCTCCCGTTTTATTTAAACTGAATGACAGATATAGAAATTTAAGGAAAATTAAAATTTTTCTGAAGGAAAAAGGTTTTTATAATTCGGATGTTAAAATTGTAACCAAAGACAGAAAACTTAACAAAAAGAAAGTTGAAGCTTTCTATAAAATTAATCTTCAAGAAGTCCACAAAATATATAATATCAGTTATGAAATAAATGATGAACAAGTAAAAAAAATGATTTTGAATGATACGGTACACTCATTTTTAAATAAAGGAAACAGACTGGATATAAGCATTTTGGAGGATGAACGAGAACGAATAACTAATTTTCTCAGAAATAAAGGCTATTATAATTTTTCAAAAGATTTTATAAGTTATTCGGTTGATACAATTTCTAAAAATAAATTTGATGAATTGTATATATACATTAAAAAAGATACAAGCGAAATAAGCAAATCAGCGTTTAAACGATATATTATTAAGAATGTATTTATTTATTCATATTTTGAAGCTCAAAATGCATTAACGGAAAAAGAACATTATTTTTTGACATTTGACACTCTGATTTACTATGATAAAGATGAAGTTAAATACAATTTTTTGTATAATAAAATGCCGAGAATAAATCCCAAGGCAATTGTCAGAGGTCTTTATATAAAACCCGGTAAACTTTTTAATTTGAAAGATGTAAATGCGACATATCGGTATCTGGCTTCATTACCTATTATTCAAATCGCAAATATTAAATTTACTGAAATAAAATCAGAAAACTCCGACATTGATACAATTGCAATGTTAAATTGTGAAATCCGTTTAACTCAGGCAAAATTAAAATCAACAAATACATCTTTCGAATTAACAAACACATCCGGTAATTTCGGAATAGGCGGAAATTTTTCATTTACACACAATAATATTTTCAGAAATTCGGGGGTATTAAACTTAGGAACCAAAGTCGCATTTAAACGATTGACAAAAGATAAATCTTGGATACAGAGTGATACGGCAGGCTTTTTTAACAGTCATGAATTCGGAATAGATTTCAGCTTAAATTTTCCGAGATTAATGGCTCCTGTTCCGATGAAAAAGTTTATGAAAAGACGAAATCCGAAAACAATCATTTCGGGTAATTTTAATTTTTTGCAACGACCTGATTATACTTATACTGTTGCAGGCGGAAATATCGGTTATTATTGGAATTCGACTCAAACAATAGGACATGCTTTTTTGCCTATAACAACAGATGTTGTCGATTTAAGAAATGCCACACCCGATTTTTTAAATTATATCACGCGTCTTCAACTTAAAGATACATACGAAACTCATTTTGTTTTCGGTTCTTCCTATAAATTCACCTTTAATAATCAGTTTCTTAACGGGAAAAAAAATATGATTCTGTTGATGATGAGTACAAAGTTAGCAGGGAACAGTTTGTCTGCCGTAATGAACTGGTTTAATCAACCGAAAACAGAAGGAAGTTATCAAGTTAATAATATTGTTTATGCTCAATTTGTAAAAGAAGATATTGAATTTCGCTTTCATAAGAAACTTTTAAGAGAAAATGATAAGATTGCATTCAGATTATTTGCCGGAGCTGCTTTACCATACGGAAATTTAAAAGTTGTTCCTTTCGGAGAACGTTATTTTGTGGGAGGAGCAAACAGTATCAGAGCATGGCAAAATCGTTCTTTAGGCCCCGGTTCTTATGTACAAAATGATTCTATTGAAGGATATCCGAATCAAACAGCAGATATTCGTTTAGAAGCTAATATTGAATATCGAATGAAATTATTTTGGAAATTAGAAGGTGCATTATTTGTTGATGCAGGCAATATATGGGCAATTAATAATCAAGATATTCGTCCGGGAGCTCGATTTAATATTCATTCCTTTTACAAAGAAATTGCTGTAGGAACCGGTTATGGTATACGTCTTGATTTAGGGTTTGTTTTGCTCAGAGCAGATATGGGAATAAAATTAATCGATCCGTCTTTACCTCTTGATAATCGTTGGATATACGGAGATGGAAAAAAAATTGGTAATGATGATTGGTCTTTTTATATAGCAATCGGATATCCTTTTTAAATTATCGTTATTTCCGGTCAATTAAGTTTGTTAATTCAACAAACTGCAACCAACTTAATTGTTCAGGACGTTTATTGAAAAAATCATGTAACGTTTCAATATTTTGCGTTAAACTTTTTAAGGAATTTCTGAGTGTTTTGCGTCTTTGATTAAAGCCGGTTTTTACGATTTTCTTAAAAAGTGCATCATCACAATTTATAGTTTCATTGTTTTTTCTGATGAGTCTTATTACACCTGATTTTACTTTCGGCGGCGGGTAAAAAACTTGTTCGTTTACGGTAAATAAATACTCCGTATTATAATATGCTTGTGTCAGAACACTTAAAATACCGTATGTTTTGTTTCCCGGAACAGCTGTTATGCGTTCGGCAACTTCTTTTTGAAACATCCCTACAACTTCTTTTACAATCTGTCTGTTTTCAATAACTTTAAATACAATTTGACTTGAAATATTATAAGGAAAATTTCCTATAATTGCAATATTTTCTTTAAAGCTGTTTTGTAAATCAAATTTCAAAAAATCTTTATGTAAAAGTTTTTCTTTTAAATCCGGATAATGTATTTTTAAATAATCAATTGATTCGGTATCAATTTCAATAATGTGCAGATTATAATCTTTTTTAAGCAAAAAGTCTGTTAAAATTCCGGTACCGGCTCCAATTTCAATAACATCTTTTATGTTTTCGGCATTTAAACTGTTTACAATTTTTTCTGCAATATTTTTATCTTTCAAAAAATGTTGACCGAGATGTTTTTTTGGTTTTACCATGTGAAATTTACAATATTTTGTTGCATATAAAGTTATGCAAGTATAAATATATTTTCCGTATATTTGTAAACAAAGTTAAAAGAATAGTAATTCTCAATATATATACAAAATCAAGTTTCTGATAAAAAATGATAAAAGCAAAAGTTTTATGGGTTGATGATGAAATTGACCTGCTGAAAATTCAAATCTTATATCTCGAAGAAAAAGGTCATACGGTTTTTACGGCTAATAACGGTTATGATGCTGTTGAATTAGTGAAAGAAAACAATTATGATATTATTTTCTTGGATGAAAATATGCCCGGAATTTCCGGTCTTGATGTTTTGACTGAAGTTAAGCGATTTAAACCTGCAATTCCGGTAGTAATGGTTACGAAAAATGAAGAAGAAGATATTATGGATGATGCCGTAGGTTCAAAAATAGATGATTATTTGATAAAACCTGTTAACCCGAAACAAATTATTCTTTCTATAAAGAAAAATGTTGAAAATAAACAATTAATCAGTGAAAAAACATCTCAAAGATATCAAACAAAATTCTCGGAATTAGGTATGAAAATTAGTCAGGCAGATACTTATGATGATTGGTTTGTGTTATATAATGAGTTAGTATTCTGGGAGTTAGAGCTTGATAAAACCGGCGACCACACGATGGATGAGGTCTTAATACAACAAAAGGAAGACGCAAATATTGAATTCTCAAAATTTATAAAAAAGAATTATCTTAAGTGGTTTATTCCCGATACAGAAGATCGTCCTTCGATGCCTTTTGATTTTTTCAGGCAAAGAGTAATTCCTTTACTTGATGCTAAAAAGAAAGTTTGTGTATTGGTAATTGATAATTTACGTTTTGATCAATGGAAGTTAATTGAACCTGTTATAAATCAATATTTTGAAACTGAAAAAGAAGAGCTGTGGTTTTCAATATTACCGACTGCAACGCAATATGCACGGAATGCTTTTTTTGCCGGTATGACACCTCTCGAAATTTCGAAACGATATCCGCAATATTGGCTCAACGATGAAGAAGAAGGCGGGAAAAATGCTTTTGAAAAAGACCTGCTTGCCGAACTTTTTCAAAGATATCGAAGGAAAGTGAAATTTTCTTACGATAAGATATTAAATAACAAAGCCGGTGAAAAAGTTAATGAAAATTTTGCCAACTTATTACAAAATCAATTATCGGTTGTTATTTATAATTTTGTTGATATTTTATCACATGCTCGAACCGATACAAAAATGATTCGTGAACTTGCTCACGGGGAATCGGCCTATCGTGATTTAACACTAACTTGGTTCGAACATTCCCCTTTACTTGAGTTAATAAAACTTCTTTCGGAAGAAGATGTTACCGTATTTATTACAACTGACCATGGTACCGTAAATGTTAATAATCCGATAAAAGTTGTGGGTGATCGTCATACAACAACAAATTTACGATATAAACAAGGCCGGAATTTAGCTTATAATAAAAAAGAAGTTTTTGAAATTACAAAACCCGAAGAAGCCGGTTTACCGGTTACAAATATCAGTTCATCTTATATTTTTGCATACAATTCAGACTTTTTTGCATATCCGAATAATTATAATCACTATGTGAAATATTATAAAAATACCTTTCAACACGGCGGAATTTCATTAGAAGAAATGTTGATTCCGTATATCACTTTAAAACCTAAAAACAGGAAATAGAGAACCTTTGAATTTATATTAAAAAGTATTTTTTTTAATTTAACAACCCAATGAACCGATATATTGCCGAAACTCTGAATGATTTAACTGAGATTGCTGCTGCAATTTCTGACGAATATAAGAAAAATCAAATATTTGCCTTTTACGGAAAAATGGGAAGCGGAAAAACCACTTTAATAAAAGAAATTTGTCGACAAAAAGGTGTAACAGGGAATATTACCAGCCCGACTTTTGCTATAATAAACGAATATATTACAGATAAAAAAGAAATACTGTACCATTTTGATTTTTACAGAATTGAAACACCTGAAGAAGTTTTTGATTTCGGATATGAAGATTATTTCTTTTCAGGGAGAATTTGTTTAATTGAATGGCCTGAATTAATTGAGAATTTACTTCCCGGGAAATACATTAAAGTAACAATTGAAGAAAAAGAAAACGGAGTTCGGTATATATCTTGTAATAAAGTTGTAAATTAGAGTTTTAAAAGTAAAATCTGCAATATGTCTTTTTCACAAAACCCGTCCGGACAATTTTCCTATGGTGAACAATTGATGCCGCAAGCTGAAATGTTGGAAGAAAAAAAGAAAAAACGCATTATAACTGTCGGAATCCCTAAAGAACCGGACAAATATGAAAATCGGATTGTATTAAGCCCGCAAGCTGTTAAGCAATTATGTGAGGAAGGTCATCATATTGTTATGGAGTCCGGAGCAGGAATGCGCAGTCGTTGGCAAGATTCGGATTATACAAAAGCAGGAGCAATCATAAAAGATCGAAAAATGGTCTTTGCATCTGAAATAATATTAAAAGTTTCACCCATTGAACAAGATGAAATTAAGCTTTTAAAAGGCAGTCAATTTTTAATATCGGCATTACATTTTAATACACAAACAGCACAAAAAATAAATGCGCTTAAAGCGAAAAAAATGACGTGCATCGCTTTGGAACTCATAAAAAATAAAGATGGTTTTCATCCCTATGTTCAGAGTATGAGCGAAATTTCCGGGATTTTAGCCATTAATACGGCAAGCGAATATTTAAGTAATCCGATAACCGGAAAAGGGATTTTATTGGGCGGAATAACCGGAATACCTGCTGCAAAAGTGTTGATTTTCGGAGCGGGAACAGCCGGAGAATATGCGGCACGATCTGCAACGGCTTTGGGAGCTCAAGTTAAGGTGTTTGATAATTCTTTGTCTCGTTTACAAAATCTTAAAAGTAAACTCGGAATCCATTTGTTCACTTCTGTTTTTCATTCCGAAATTATTATGAAAGCCTTGAAAACTGCTGATGTTTTGATTGGTGCACGAGAGGATGTTAAAGATATTGATGATTTTATAATTACGAAAAAAATGGTTGCAGGTATGAAAAAAGGTTCCGTTATTATTGATTTAAATATCGACAGTGCCTCTTGTATCGAAACATCAAAAGTAACACATTTGGGAAACCCGGCTTTTGAAACACACGGAATCATTCATTATTGTGTGCCGAATATTGCGTCAAAAGCTGCTCGAACGGCTTCAGTGGCTTTAAGTAATACAACTTTTCCTTTGCTGCAAAAAATCAGCAGAGAAAAAACCGGTCCGAATATTATTAAAAATATTCCTGATTTTAGATACGGAGCTTATCTTTATGAAGGTATTTTAACGAATGAACGTTTAGGCAGAAAATTTAATATGGATTATAAAGATATTGATTTGCTTTCTGCAATATTTTAAAAATCAAGTCTTTGTTGGTTTCCGGGATGAAATTTTAGGAATGTCAGAATTAAATCCGGTTTTACTGATTTGTTTGCTTATGGTATAGGCATCTAAATCCGGATTTTAAAGTCGGAAAAAATTTTCGATATCCGATTTTGATAAATCTACATCTAACCAATCGGTTTCATTTTCAAAAGGTAAAATTACGGGCATTCTGTATTTTGTATTATGAATTTCAGACATAAATTTATCTGCTTTTTTCGTAATAATTGAATAGGAATAAATTGTTTGATTGTTGTCGTTAATATATGTATCCCAAATTCCCGCAAAAGAAAAAATTGTGGTTCAGGAATAAAAATATAATACGGGAGGATATTTTTCCCGGAATGTTGAATTTCAAAAAATCCGGTCGCCGGAATTAAACATCGTTGAGAAAAAATACTGTTTTTAAATGGCGGTTTTTCAAAAATACTTTCTGAACGTGCATTTAAAGTGAAATTTCTGATTTGATTTGCTTTTATGTCATTTCCTGTCCAAGCAGGAATCAAACCCCATTCAAGCATTTGGATATCATTTGTTTGTGATGATATTATTATGGGCATCTTCGGATGATTAAAACCCTTTGCATGGAAAAAACATGCTTGAATTTTGTGCCTTCCAGAGAAGCTTTAAAACGTTTTTCAAGAGATAAAGAAACAGTGTTTATAAAGAATAATTATAACACATTTAAACAATATTATAAAGTTTGAGAGTAATAATTTTTTTTTGAGAAAGAGAAAAATGAAAACCTTGAATTTCAGAAAGACTATATTCTTATTTATTAGCATATTTAATTAATACCGTGATATTATTAAAATTGGACAGGATAAATACGGATAACAGGATTTATATTCAAATAAAAAAAGACTTCCGTACGGAAGTCTTTTTTGTGGTACCACCTGGAATTGAA
>JAOZQB010000059.1 GCA_029932445.1 Bacteroidales bacterium
CTTACCGGGAGACGCCCTGCCGGAGCGTCTCTACACTAATTTTTTCGGTTCATGAAATAAATCAACAGCAACAATAATTGCCGTAAATCCCCAAAACGGAACGGAAGCTTTGTCGGTATTGAGAAAATCATTTAAAAAACCGTGAATGTAATAGGTGATAAGCCCCATCAGCAAACTGATAACAAGTATTTTCATCGATTTATCTTCGGCACGATAATAAACTTTAATTCCGGTTACGATTGTTAAGACGATGATTGCCAGAAAAGTTAATGTTCCGAGAAAACCGGATTCTGCTAAAGGTCCGATGTATTCGCTGTGTGCATTTCCCACATCGCCGAAATCCGTGCTGATAATGGTTCTGTCATAAGACATTTGGTAGGGTGCGTATTGAAACATATAAGTTCCCGGTCCGAAACCGAAGATTGGCCGTTCTTCAAACATTTTAAATGCTGAATTCCAGCGGTTTATACGTTCCAAGTTGGAGGCATCCGTTGCAATATTCGTTACCGAACTGACATGTTTTTCCAAATCTCCCGAAGAATCCTGACGATTTTTTTTCATGCTGTCCAATATCTGAAATTGAAACATGAAAAATAATGCAATAAGAGTAATACCGCTGAAAATAAGAATGTAACGATTAAGTTTTAATTTGATAATAATAAAAAGGACCAAAACAACAATAATACTGATCCATGCGGCTCGCGAATAGGAAAATGTAAGGGCAAAAAGGAATAAAGCCACTAAGAAGAAATTAATGATTTCAAAACTTTTATTTTGTTTTTTAATAAACAACCAACCGGCTAAAACAGGAATAAACATTGCTAATACGGCACCGTATGAAGTATGATCGTTGTAAAACGGTTTCATAACACCCTGAGCGATTTTTTTTACGAATAAACCGACACTGATATGATTGAATAAAGCATAAAATATAATAAACGTAAATGCGATAATGTATGCCCAAATAAATTTTTTTATAAAATTTTTATCTTTAAAAAAATAAACAGCCAAAAAATATAAAGGGACAACAAACCAAAGCCGAGATAATAAAAATTTGAATGATACAACAGGCATTGTGCTTGAAATACTTGTAATAAAAATCCAAAAAAGATTTACTGAAATTGCAATTGAAACGGGATGCTTTATAATTTTTTTGTCAATTGTTTTACCGACAGAAAATTTCAACAAAAAAATGAGAAGAAAAGCGGCAAAAATCGGTTCTGCAGGAATCGAAATATCAACCGGAGCATTCGGAACAAACTCTGTGAGCAGTAATGAAAAAGGTGTAAAAAAAATTGAAATCAGAAAAAGCAGTTTCAAATCCGTAAATGCATACCAAACGATTAAAAAAATAAACGGGATTAAAACACCGTAATAAATATCAAAATAAATGAGTGTTACATTAATAATGATATAAATTAAGGATACGGAAAAAAGTAATTTGTTATTTTTCAGAATATCCAAAAGCTCCGGAATTAGTTGTTTTTAAGTTTTTCTTTAAATGATTTGAAAAAATCGGCAAAAGCAACAAAAAGAATTGCAAAAATAAAACTTGAAAGTGTTGATAAACTGACAATTAACCAGCGAACAGGTTTTGCTTTTTTTTCTGACGGAACGGCTTTTTCAACGATGTAAATATTCGATAAATTTTGTGCATATTCAACACCGGCTTCAACCCATTTACCTTTTAAATAACTTAAACGTTCCTGCTCAAATTCAATAAATTTTGATAACTCCAAAGATACATGACCGTATTTTTCCAAACTTTTTAATTTGTTTTCGAGGTATTTAATTCCCGATTTCGAAATTTTTCCGTTTGCTATTCCTTCTGCCAAACCGGCTGTGTAAGCCGTTGTTTGTTGGGTATAATCCAGTATTCCCATTTTATTTATAACGGAAAGCGAATCCGATATTTTTTGAATTTGGCGGTTTAATTTTTTGTATTCGTATTCAACGATTAATAAAGCACCCCATGCACGACCTTTATGCAGGTTGTTTATGACCGTATCGGCATACAATGAAATTTCGTTCGCAATTTCTGAAGCATATTTCGGGTCTTCGTCAAACACAACAATTTGAACGGATTGAAATTTTGTTTTCTTAAATGAAATATTTCCGTTATAAGCATCGTAAAGTTCCGTTCTCATAAATTTTGAAGTTGTGTCAATTCCGTAATGTTGTATTAAATCAAATTTTGTTACCACATGATCTAAAATGTCATTGGATTGAAGTACTTGCAAAAGTTGTTCGGTTTCTTCTTCATCACCGAAAGCCATTAAACTCCCTTTTGTGTTGTTTGATAATAATGCTTTTGATACCGAAACCGAAGATGCGGGGTATAAAACAACGGTCGATTTATACATGGGTGTTATCATTAAAGAAACGATGATTGATGCAACAGCTCCTATAATGGTTATAATAATTACGGGAAGTCTCTTTTTGTACAAAAAAACTAAAAGGTCAAGCGAATCGTTATTTAATTTGTTTTTTTCTGCCATAATTTTTGACTTATTCGGTTATAATTATTGAATACTTTTTTTTGCCTTGTCGTATAACGAGATATTTATTGTTTATCAAATGTTCATTTGTTACCTGTTCATCCGGATTTGTAAATTTTTCCATATTTAAGCTTAAGCCTTTATCTTTTATTAAGCGTCTGACTTCGCCTTTCGATTTAAAAACTTGAGTTTCTTCAGCTAACAAATCAAATATCGTAATGCCTTCCGTAAGAATTTGTTTCTTAATCGAAAAACGAGGAACACCGCCGAAAACAGCGTTAAAGGTTTTTTCATCCAACTGTTGAACTTGTTCTTTTGTCCCTTTACCGAATAAAATTTGTGAAGCAGCAATCGATGTTTCATAAGCATTTTTGCCGTGAACCATAAGGGTCAGTCTTTCGGCAAGTTTTTTCTGCAGAATTCGAATGTGAGGAGCTTCCGAATGTTCCTTAACCAAATTTTCAATGTCTTCTTTGTTAAGAACGGTAAAAATTTTCAAATATTTTTCGGCATCATCATCACTTGTATTTATCCAGAATTGGTAAAATTCGTAAGGCGATGTTTTTTCCGGGTCCAACCAAATATTTCCTTTTTCGGTTTTTCCGAATTTGCCGCCGTCGGCTTTTGTAATCAACGGACTGGTGAGGGCATAAGCTTTGCCTTGTAACATTCTGCGAATCAGTTCCGTTCCGGTTGTAATGTTTCCCCATTGGTCGGAACCGCCCATTTGCAATTTGCAGTTGTGTTCTTTGTAAAGATGTAAAAAATCATAGCCTTGTACCAATTGATAACTGAATTCCGTAAACGATAAACCTTCGGCATCTTTATCATCGTTTGAGTTCATTCTTTTCTTTACGGAATCTTTGGCAATCATGTAGTTGACTGAAATATGTTTACCTACGTCTCTGATAAAATCGAGAAATGAAAACCGACTCATCCAATCGTAATTATTGACTAATATTGCTTTATTTTCACAGTTTTCCGAGAAATCAAGAAATTTGCTTAATTGTTTTTTAATAGATTCTTGATTGTGTCGTAAGGTTTTAAGGTCCAGTAGGTTTCTTTCTTGTGATTTACCGGAAGGGTCGCCGATCATTCCCGTAGCACCGCCGATTAATGCAATCGGATTGTGTCCGGCACGTTGAAAATGTTTCAGCAGCATTACGCTTACCAAATGTCCGATATGCAAGGAATCTGCCGTAGGATCAATTCCGACATAGGCAGCAATATTGTTTTCTTTAAGAATTTCTTCCGTTCCGGGCATGATTGTATGTAACATACCCCTCCATTTAACTTCGTCAATAAAATTCATCGATAAAAATTTTTGCAAAGATAATTATACCGGCTTATTTACCAATAATTCTCTGTTGAAAGTTGTATGTTTATCCGGGAAACTATTTTAAAAAATCTACTGTTTTAATGGTTGCCGGTGCCGTTAATTTAACGATTTTGTAAAAACGACTGTTTCTTTCATATTTAGCAGGCAGAATTCCGGATTGAGAGAAAAATAATAAAAAAATGCTTATAATATAAAGATATTTGATGCTGCTCGTGAGAATTCCGAGAATAATATTAACGGGTTTTTTTAAAGATGCCGAGCTTGTTTTTTCTGTTTTATCGGCAACAATATTTGACAACCAAATTGTTGCAGAAAATAAAGCTCCGAAAATATAATATTCTAAATTGTTAAGCTGACCGCTTCGGCTGTTATTGATAAAATCTGAAACTTCCGTTGACAGTAATCCGAAAATTGCAATACCTGCAACAATAACTAATAAAGACAGAGAATGTACGACAGGTCCGCGTTGATAACCTCTGAATATTGCCCAGATTAAAATAAGGACAAGTAAAACATCGATGATGCTGATTCCGGATATGTCAATTTGAGTGTTCATTCCAAAAAATAATTTTCCGGAACAAAGTTAACTATTTTTCCTGAATTATCGCTTATTGTTAATTTGTATTTTCAGCCGATTCCGATTCTGCCTGTAGGATTTCATTTGTTGAGTTACTGCTGATAAATGCAACCAAATCAAGGTGATGAATGTTCCAATTTGCATCAATATCAATCGTAAAACTTTTTTCAAAAGTATCTCCTTTTTTGGCTGAGTTCAGAATTTTTTCTCCGAAAGCGCCGTTTACACCTTTACGAAGCATGTGCCTGTGCAGATAATTTTCAACATAGGTTGAGCCGTCTTGCTGAGGTGCAATGATACTGTCTTCGGTAACATAAAGACCTAAATTGACGGCTTCTGAAATGTCTTTTAAAAATTCAAGGGTAATGTTTGCCGTTACGATATGATTTGTTTCACTGTATGTTGGTTCAATAATAATGTTTACATCCGGATTAACATCATAAATTGCATCAACAGCCGAACGCCAATTATCTCTGTTTAAAACTAAGTTGCCGTCAAATTCTTTTCTGTTAACTAATCCGCCGGGTAAGCCCTGATTTGAAACGCCGAAAAATTGATCGAGTTCATTTCCTGTTTCCGTTCGGAAATCTTCCGGGAAATCCGGATTGTGCGGTTCGGCGAAAAAACTTACGTGAACGGCTATCGGTATGATATGATTGCAATAATCGTCATGAATACTCTCAAGTATTCTTGCTGCATCGGGACAATTCGGGCAACGGTGTCCGGTATAATCTTCAACAAGAATTTTTCGTATCGGAATCGGTTGTGTTTCATCGCCGCAAGTTCCTTCTTGTCTTTCTTTTAAAGGATTTTCAATTTGATTGCAGGCAAAAAAGAAAATGATAAATGTGAGGTATGTTATTGTTTTTATTGCTTTCATCTTATTTTTTATATAATGAATGACTAATTATCTTTTTGTACCGTTTTGTCATTATTTTTAAGGAAATTTTTGCAAAAATACCGCCAAAACTACTTATCTTCTTTCATTTATGCACCGTCCTGAAGGACGGCGTTATTCTTATTTTATTTCAATAATTATCATGAATTAATAAATATATTTATTTTACACTGTTAAAAGGTTGAACTTATTGTAAGCGAAAAGCCGTTTGATGCAGGAACCGTTCTGCAAACACCTCCGACGCAGGTAATTCCTTCTCTTTGTTTTCCGTAGTTCAATTGAATTCTGTTTGCACCTTTGGTGTATCCGCCCGAGACAATATAATAATGCACACGATGACTTTTTTCCGGATTTCCGTAATTATATTGATCTGAAACGGCAAAAAACCAATGAGGCGAAGATGTATATTCTAAAGTTGTCATATACCAATCACCGTAATCTTGTTTGTTGCCGTCGGCATCTTTTCCGGTTATAAGAATTTCGTTTTCAACTCTTAATGCATTTTTTGCTGTGAACTTATAGGTAAAATCAAGAATTCCGATATCGGCATGCACCATACCGTATTTTCCTTGAATAACCAATTTATTATAATCTTCATACATATAAATTGCGGCAAATTTCAGTTTTTTGTTTACTTTTTTATGCAGTTCAACATTAAAATCTCTGAAGTAAAGTTCATCATCGATTGCAAAAAAATCGGAAGTATAACCGTCAAGATTCGGAATTGCATCATCCGGATTAATAATAATTTTTGTTTTTTTTACGGCATTAACTTGTGAAAAATTGATGTTTAAATTCATGCCGTATTTTCCGCCCAATGTACTTTTTCTTTTAAAGTTGTAAAAAATTTCAAAGTTTCCGCCGATTTGACCGTTGGGTTGCGTTGCAAACGGATACATGGCATCAAAAGCATAAGCATGTGTTTTTGTAATTGCAGGCAAATAATTTATGTTTAAATCGTTAATGCTTGCCGAGCGATCGGAGCGGAAACTCATATTATCCAATCTTAAAGCACTTACTAAAAATCCGATGCCTTTTTTAGACCACGAACCGTTAATTAAAAGAGCGTTTCCGTCTTTAAAAATATTTCCGTTATCGGAAGAGGGATCATTAATTTTATAGGCATATTCAGACGAAAGTATTAATGCATTTCTTGAAAAATTGATTCTGCCTGCAAAAGAGCTGACATTTTCAGGAAAATTGTAAACCGGGTCAAGATTTTTTTGATATTTGCTTACAAAACTTCCGCCGATTTGAATTTTCGTTTTTGCATCCGAAAATTTTTTAAACGTTTCGTTAAGAGAAATGTCACCGTCAAAAGCTCTGATAATTCCCGGACCGTATTCCCAACACAATTTTTGTTTTCCGATTAATCCTGTCAGGCGGATGCCCTTAATCGGTGCATATCTTAATCGGATTCCGTCTAATGAATTATCCAAACCGAGTGTTTTATCTTCATAAGTACGTAAAATTAAACCGTTTCCGAATTGCTCATAAAAATTACCGACCGTAATTTCCAACTCTTCGGAAGTGTATGATGCATAGCGATTTGCAATACCTTGCCCGTTATATCGTTGATCAAAACCGAGCATTGTATTCAAATAGGCTTCATAACGAAGACCCGCCGAAAATTTTCCTTTTGTGTAAGTGAAATTTGCATATGTATTTGCTCGCATAATTTCGTCAACCGATTCGGCACCGATGAGTGAATCGGCTGAATATGTTTGTGTATTGAGTTCAAAATTTCCGTGGAATTCACCGTAATCTTTATTGTTTTCTTGTGCAAAAACAGATAAAGAAAACATTAGGGATATAATAATAAAAAAAAGTTTGTTCATTCTTATTAAATAAAAAAGCCGGATATTCCGGCAGATTAATAATTTATTGTTTATCAGATTTTTCCTCTTCGGAAGCTTTTTTTATGATTTTATATATTTCATCTTCATCACCGGGTGAATAGGAATTATGTTGCCAAATTACTTTCCCGTTTTTGTCAAGAATAAAAGAGTGCGGAACATTAATAACATTCATGGCTCTTTTAAAATCACTGTTGGAATCAAGCAATATTTCAAATTCCCAAGCACGTCCGTTAACGAAAGGAGCAACGCGACTCATACTTTTGGAATCATCAATTGATACGGCATATACTTTCAGCCCGGTTTCTTCTTGCCAATCGACATAGTTTTCGTCAACGGCAATAAGTTCTTTTATGCAGGGTTTGCACCAAGTTGCCCAAAAGCTCAGGAAAATAGGACCGTCGGGATTTTTAATTTCAGACGTGTTGAATGTTTCGCCTGTTAATGTTTTAATATTAACCGACGGCAATTCGGTTTTTTCATTATTTTGCGAAAATCCGTATGTTAAGAATCCTATTAAGAATGCTGATAAGATTGTTGCTTTTTTCATTTTTTATTTAATTATCAGTTTTTTGGTATCAATAATTTTTCCTTCTGAAATTACGGATACGAAGTAAATACCGGAAGCATAATTTCGAGTATCAATTTTTGTTTCTGAAACTTTTAATTCCCTTTTTAAAACCGTTTTTCCTATAATGTTGGAAATAATTAATTCAGAGTTAAAGCTGCTTTCAGGAATTTTAATTTTGAAAAAATTGCTGGCAGGGTTCGGAAATATGGAAACAATATTATTTTGATTGATATCATTTATTCCCACAATTTCCGTATCTAAAGTTAATGATATATAATCCGCGGAATTACCTGCTTCATATATATGAAATGTAATATTTGCAGGATTTGTATTACCGTCAGGACTATAAAAAACATCAAAATTATTTCCGCTGTTATCCCCGGCTGCAATTGCTCTTGTTCCTACAGATTGGGGTGCTGAAGGTGTATAACAAGCTTCCCAACAAACTTGCAAAACAGGTGCTTTATGCGGTACGTTAATACTTGTTATTTCAACGGTTACATTCATACTTACGGAACCGTTATTAGAAATGGGTAAATACATTGTTTCATCGCTGCGCAAATGAATATTTTGGTTTGTAACATCTGTTCCGTTATAGGAAACCGTTAATGGTACTTGTGCATAATTTATCGTAACGATAAATAATAATAAAAGAGTTAAAATTTTTTTCATATTTACTTTATTTAAAGGAACAGGTATAATGAATAACCTGTTCCTTTGTGTAATTTAATAATTGTAATAACTTATTTTAAAATGTTTAGTTTTTTTGAAATAATGTTGTTTCCGGAAATAATTTTTACTGTATAAACACCTGTCGATAATGCAGAAATATTAATTCTTTTATCAGTTAAAACAGTTGTTTCTAATACTTGTTTACCGGACATATCATAAATAAAAATACGACCGTTATCTACACCGGAAAAACTTATAAAATCAATAGCCGGGTTCGGATATAACTTGATTGAATTATCAGTAATCTTATTTATTCCCGTTTCAGTACCGCTGGTAAAAGTTACGGAAGATCCGGTTAACAATTTATCATGTTCATTTTTAACAGCACTATCATCAATTGTAACTGTAATACCCGTATTCGGAGTAAAGTTATTATCAGGATTAATATCAATAAATGTTTTGTCGGAATTAATAGATGCAGTATAAGCGATATCCCCCTTTGAGGGGTCTGAAACATGAATAAAATCACTGATATTTTCTGAAGTAATTTCATTACCGTCAGCTAATAACATTTTACTCAGGAATGAAACTTTTATATGTTCATCTATATACACATTTGTTTCTGCATCGGCAGGAGTTATTTCTGCATAAGGCATTGGCAATGCAACAGCTGATTGAAAAACTTCTTTTGTTGCATCGTTTTGAATAAAAACAACAACTTCTAAATCATTCATTTCTTCAACAAAAGTAGAAGACATGTCATAAGATTCAGAAATATTTGTCGCAGAACCGGATGTGAAATTTAAAACCGTACCCAAAGCATCCGGCAACATTTTCATCATAACATTATGAAAATCTTTTTCCCCGTTATTGCCGGTATTACCTGTAGTAACTTTTTCGACAACAGCAATTTGAACCGTAAAATCAGAAGCATTTAAAAAGGGTAATATATCTGCATATACATCGATATTATTACCGGAAACTTGATAATCTGCCGTTAAATTAAAAAATGTGAGTTTTGTTAATTCATTGTCTAAATCAGTTTGTAATTGGTTTGTATCAAAATGAGTCCCTTCATTTGCATCAATAAATAATGTCGGAACACCGCTGACACCGTAATATGCTCTTCTGACACCGCCTTCTGCCGTATAATAGGGGTCTCCCGGATTAGGCCAACTCATTTGATATTTAATAAGTGAGAAGTTTCCTGCATTATTATCTAAAAAACTTGGTGTAAAATAATTTGAATTAAAGGTTGCACAAGGACCGCATGTTGAACTTGTAAATTCTTCGTAAAGAGGTATTCTTGAAACATTTTGAGTTGCAACATGCATTGATAAGTCTAATGTGTCGTTTGTTTGGTCATCATCATTGCCGTTTCCGTTAATATCAGAAATCCAGATTTTTAAATTATAATCTCCCGGAGTGGCATTCCAAGGTGTTGAAAATGTGTGATCTAAAGTTTCCGTTGTTGTCACATTTAAACCTGTTAAATTTTCTGTTATTACCGAACCGTTATCAATTTTGTAATTAACGTCAACAGACGTTAAATTTGTTAAACCCAGATTTTTAAGGGTACAATCTATATTAGTAGAGCCACTCCCCATATATGGATTTGTATTTATTGTATAAACAATGTCATCATTATTATTAGGGCTGATAAGTTGAACATCATCAATATACCAATAATCAAAATTATACATATTTCCCGAAAGATAAATGCATATTTGAAAATCAGAAGTACCGACATCGGCATTTGAAATTATTATATCTTTTGTTTCAGGACCCATATCACCGGACGGATTAACAGTCCAAACATCATTCCAACTGCCTCCTCCCGAACGTGTTGCAACACCAATTGTGTAACCGGTACCTGAATAATCATTTAGGAAATGTTTAAATGAAAAAATAACCGTTGAAAGCCCTGTTAAATCAATTACGGGAGAAATTAAATGTGTTGTATGCGTCCCTGAAACATAAGTAAGTTTTGCTTCAGGTGCAGTTCCTCCGGCTTTAGCACTGGCTGATTGTGACCATTGAGCTGCAAAGTCGTCTATAGTCCAACCCGCAGGCGGTACCCCGCCGGAAAAATCTTCAGTTAAAAGGACGGTAGCTTTTTGAGCAAAAACTGAAATACTCAAAAATATTACTGAAATAATAATAGTAAATTTTTTCATTTTCTGATTTTTAGTGTTAAACAATGATTTTTTACTTTTAGTTATGACAAAATAAAAAATAATGGTTGCATATTTATTTAAAAAGATGCGTGATTTTATATTTTAAACCGCGCCATCCTGTTTTTCGACCGTAGGGGTATAATTCTCGATAGTTAATTTGACAGGAAGCTCCGAAACTGAGAATATTAAAACTCATGTCTCTGGAGTCTGAATATTTATAGATATTCCGCATGCTGATATAATATCTTAAATAAAAATTTACGGCTTTAAATTGAATGCCTGCATTTCCGACAAAACCGTATTCGTACCAATTATTTTTATAATCATAATAATAAACCCCGTCTTGATTATAAATATCAATTTGTAAATCTAAGGTTCTTTTCGATTTTGCAAGAACCGAAACTTGTCCGCCGAGTCCGATATCCCAAAAAATAAATTCGTAACCGCGTTTGTATTTTAAAAATACGGGAACTGAAATAAAATAATCTTTTTCGGCAACGGTTAATTTGCTGTTTTCTATTTGAGGAATAGTTTCGGAAAAACTGAATTGAAATTTATTAACATTTAATTCGCTTTGTGCCGAAAGGTATTCTCCGATTCTGTTATCCAAAAATAATCCGCCGAACCAAGCAATTTGTTTGGTATAAATTGCCGGTTTCTCTGCTCCGAACAGGCCGCATTTATTTATTCCGCCCGATATTCCGAACCTTACGAATTGCCCGGAAGCTTCAGAGATAAAGGCGAAAAGGAATATTAAGGAATAAAAATAAATCTTTTTCATAATTGAGATAATAAAAAACCGGCACAAATTTTTATCTTTGACAAAAATTCAATTTCGGTAACAAAATTAATATTTAATTTAAATTATCTTGTAACAGGGTGAAAATTATCAACAAAATAGTTAACAAAGTTGCTCAAAAGCGGCTTTTACAAATTGAAAATTTCAAAGAAAACCCTTATGAGGTACAAAGAAATTTGTTGTATAATTTAGTTGAGAAAGCCCAAAACACCGTTTTCGGGAAAGAACACCGGTTTGCAAAAATCCTTTCCGATTTTAATATCCGATCTTTTCAAGATAACATTCCTTTCAGAAATTACACAAAAATAAAACCGTATATCGACAGAGTCAGAAACGGAGAAGATAATATTTTGTGGCACACACCGATAAAATGGTTTGCTGTTTCATCCGGAACAACTTCCGATAAGAGTAAATTTATTCCGGTAAGTAAAGAAGCACTGGAAGAAAATCATTTCAGAGGCGGGAAAGATATTATTGCTGTTTATTCCGGTCAATATGAAGATGCCAAACTGGTAAAAAGCAAATCACTGGTAATTGGCGGCAGTCGTCAAATCTCAACATTTAATAATGAACTGTATTACGGCGATTTATCGGCTGTGATTATTGAAAATCTGCCGATATGGTCTCATTTGCTGCGTACACCAAGTAAAGATATTGCATTACTTCCCGAATGGGAGGAAAAGTTGGAGAAAATGGCGGAACAGACGATTAATGAAAATGTTACGAGCATTACGGGTGTGCCGTCTTGGACTTTGGTTTTATTAAAGCGAATTCTGGAAAAAACAGAAAGCCGTAATATTTCCGAAGTCTGGCCCGATTTTGAATTATTTATTCATGGCGGAGTCAGTTTTGCACCGTATCGCAATGTGTTTGAAAAAATTCTGCCGGCGAAAACGCGTTATCTCGAAACTTATAATGCGTCGGAAGGTTTTTTTGCTTTACAAGATGATTTAAGTCGAGATGATTTGTTATTAATGCTTGATATCGGTATATTCTACGAATTTATTCCTGCAGAACAAATTTTCTCCGAAAATCCGGATGTTTTTACCGTTAAGGATGTTGAAACAGATGTAAACTATGCTATGCTGATTACAACAAACAGTGGTTTATGGCGTTATGTAATCGGTGATACGGTACGATTTACTTCCTTAAAACCGCATAAAATAAAAATAACCGGCAGAATCCGTCATTTTATAAATGCATTCGGTGAAGAATTGATTATTGAAAATGCCGAAAAAGCATTAAAAGAAACATCTGAAAAGACTCATGCTCAGATATGGGAATTTACGGCTGCTCCGATTTATATTTCGGATAAAGCAACCGGTGCACATGAATGGTTAATTGAATTTACAAAATTCCCTGCTGATTTATCTGAATTTACCAAGATTTTAGATGAAGAGCTGAAAAAAGTAAATTCCGATTATGCTGCAAAAAGATATATGGATTTAACTTTAAGAATGCCTGTTATTCATGTGGCTAAAGACGGTTTGTTTTATGAATGGTTGAAGCAAAAAGGAAAACTCGGCGGACAAAATAAAGTGCCGCGATTAGCAAACAACCGTATATATATTGATGAGTTGCTTGATATGAATTCTAAAAAGTAATTCCGTGAAAACGATTATTTCACTTATTTTTTTGTGTTTTTCAGGTTTGATATCGGATATCAGAATTCATACCGTTATTCCGGTTGAAGCAGATAAAATTTATGTTGATGATTTTGAGAATCTTTATGTTGTTGCCGGAAGTTCTTTAATAAAATATAATTTCGAAGGAGATAAATTATTTGTTTTTGACAGTCCGTATAATGAAAAAATTTCTATGGTTAATGTTAAAAATCCCATGAAAATTTTAGTTTTTTTCGAAAATCAAAACAATCTTCTGTTTTTAGACAATAAATTGAGTTTAATAGGAGATGAAATAAATCTCGTTAATAAAAATCTCTATAATGGTGTATTGGTAAGTGAATCGGAATCCGGGGGTATATGGACGGTTGATATCTCTAATCGTATTCTGATTAAATTTAATTCCGAATTTGCGGAAGAATTCAGAAAAGATTTATTTGAAATAACTGAGGATCCGAACTATCTCTTTTCCGATAACAATAATTTATATATTAAAACAATAAAAGGAACTGTCTTCGTTTATGATAATCTGGGAAATTATAATTTCAAATTAAATAAAAAAATTTATTCAGATTTCCGTCTTGACCAAAATACTATTCAATACTTTAATAAAAAGAATCAATTACTTGTTTCTTATAATATTGAAACGGAAGATTCAACAGTCCTTAAAATGCCGGATACTGTTTCTGTTAAAAATGCGATACAATCATCTCATTATCTTTATTTTAATGATATGAAGAATATATATGTTTCAGAATTAATTAATGAAAGAAAAGATAAGCAATAAGAATTGCAGCAATAATTCCCACAAAATCGGCTATTAATCCTGCTGTTACGGCATATCTTGTATTTTTAATTCCGACGGAACCGAAATACACGGCAATAATATAAAAAGTGGTATCCGTAGCACCTTGAACCGTTGATGCAACTCGGCCTACAAAAGAATCTGCTCCGTATGTTTTCAGCGTATCCACCATCATACCTCTTGCACCGCTGCCGCTTAAAGGTTTCATCAGTGCCGTCGGTAAGGCATTAATGAAATCGGTATTGACGCCCATAGCTTTAAAAATATAGGCAAAACCGGAAATTAAATAATCCATTGCACCGGATGCTCTGAAAACACCTATGGCAACAAGTATTGCAATGAGGTAGGGGATAATTTTAACCGCAATTTTAAACCCGTCTTTTGCTCCGTCAATAAAAGCTTCGTATACATTAATCTTTCTTACGGCAGCAAGCCCTATAAAGAGGGCAATGATGCTGAACAGAATCAGATTGCTTGCGACAGAAGAAACTTCGGCAACTTTTTCTTTAGGAAGTTGTTGCAAATACAAAATTATTCCGATAATCAGTGCCGAGACACTTCCCAGATAGGCTAAAACGGTTTTATTAAATAAATTGATTTTTTGATATATCGAAACGGTTAATAAACCGGCAAGGGTTGAGAAAAAAGTTGCTAATAAAATCGGAATAAAAATATCCGAAGGATCGGCAGCACCCAATTGTGCCCTGTATACCATTACACTTATCGGAATAATCGTTAATCCCGAAGTATTAAGAACCAAAAACATGATTTGTGCATTTGATGCCGTATCTTTCTTTTTATTCGTTTCCTGCAGTTGGGTCATCGCTTTTAAACCGGTCGGTGTAGCCGCATTGTCCAAACCGAGCATATTGGCGGCAATATTCATCATTATGGAACCGTATGCGGGATGATCTTTTTCTAAATCAGGAAAAATTTTTCTGAAAAACGGATTAATAAGTTTTGAAAGTAATTTAATTACGCCGCCTTTTTCACCGATTCTCATAATTCCCAACCAAAGGGTAAGTACACCGGTAAGGCCCAAAGAAATTTCAAAACCGGTTTTTGCCATATCGAAAGTACTTGAAACCATATCGGGAAAAACACCGACATCACCGAGAAAGATTAATTTTATCAGTCCGACGATAAAAGCAATAATGAAAAAAGCTATCCAAATGTA
>JAOZQB010000238.1 GCA_029932445.1 Bacteroidales bacterium
GAACCCTGTCAGGGTTTTAAATATAATTACCCGATAATTAACGGTTCTGAATTTCGTATTAAAAAATTTAATGTATTTTTGCAAGTTGAATATTTAAAAAATAATTATCACACGTGAAGCATATACGAAATTTCTGTATCATAGCACATATTGACCACGGCAAAAGCACCTTGGCGGATCGTCTTTTGGAATATACCGGAACGGTTACCGACAAGGATTTGCAAGCTCAGGTTCTGGATGATATGGAACTCGAAAGGGAAAGAGGCATTACCATAAAAAGTCATGCCATTCAAATGGATTACAAGCAAGACAATGAACTGTATAAACTCAATCTTATTGATACACCCGGACATGTGGACTTTTCTTACGAAGTATCACGTTCCATTGCTGCTTGCGAAGGGGCTTTACTCATTGTTGATGCCACGCAAGGTATTCAGGCACAGACAATTTCAAATTTATATTTAGCAATTGAAAATGATTTGGAAATTATTCCGGTTTTAAATAAAATGGATATGGAAACCGCCATGCCGGAAGAAGTAAAAGATCAAATTGTTGAACTTCTCGGCGGAAAACGCGAAGATATTATTGAAGCCAGCGGAAAAACAGGAATGGGTATTGAAGACATTCTCAGCCGAATTATAAAAGATATTCCTGCTCCCGAAGGCAACCCCGAAGCACCATTGCAAGCCATGATTTTTGATTCGGTTTACAATTCATACAGAGGCATTATTGCTTATTTTAAAATTTTTAACGGAACAATCAGAAAAGGCGACCACGTTAAATTTTTCAATACCGAAAAAGATTATTATGCCGATGAAATAGGTGTATTAAAATTAAAACAAAGAGCTGAAAAAGAATTAAAAGCCGGTGATGTGGGTTATATTATTTCCGGCATTAAAGAAGCAAAAGAAGTAAAAGTCGGAGATACTTTAACACAATTTGATAATCCGTGCGAAGCGGAAATTGAAGGTTTTGAAGAAGTAAAACCCATGTTGTTTGCGGGCATTTATCCGATTGATACCGAGGACTATGAAGATCTCAGGTATGCGGTGGAGAAATTGCAACTGAACGATGCATCTTTAACTTTTGAACCCGAATCATCATTAGCGCTGGGTTTTGGTTTTCGATGCGGATTTTTGGGTTTATTACACATGGAAATTATTCAGGAACGCCTCGACCGTGAATTTAATATGAACGTTATTACAACGGTTCCCAATGTTTCTTACATCGTAAAAACCAGAAAAGGCGAAACCATTGAAGTTCATAATCCTTCGGGATTGCCGGACCCCGGAATTATTGAAGAAATACTCGAACCTTTTATTGATGCACAAATTATTACGGATACCACATATTACGGTCAAGTAATGAATTTGTGTTTAGAAAAACGCGGAGTATTAAAAAATGAACATTATTTATCGTCAAACCGTGCCGAATTATCTTATGATTTGCCTTTGGCAGAAATTGTTTTTGACTTCTACGATAAGTTAAAAAGTATTTCAAAGGGTTATGCGTCATTCGATTATCAATTGTCCGATTTCAGAAAAGCAAAGCTGGTAAAAATGGATATTTTGGTTAACGGCGAACGTGTTGATGCACTTTCCTCCTTAATTCACGAAGATAATGCCTACAAACTCGGCAGAAAAATGACCGATAAATTAAGTGAATTAATTCCGAGACATCAGTTTCATATCCCGATACAAGCGGCAATCGGTTCAAAAATTATTGCCCGTTCAACCATTAAAGCCGTACGAAAAGATGTAACGGCAAAATGTTACGGCGGTGATATAACCCGTAAACGAAAGCTGTTGGAAAAACAGAAAAAAGGAAAGAAAAAAATGAAACAAATCGGAAATGTTCAAATCCCGCAAAATGCATTTATGGCGGTTTTAAAATTGGATTAATGACCGTAGGTCCCGATATTACAAGCGTCACTGATATATCTCAAACCCTGCGGATTTTCAAAACACGCAGGGTTTATTTATAAAACAACTCAAAAAAAAACGCTTAGCACCTTTGAGGTGCTTAGCGTTTATATCACAGAAACAATTACAAGCTGTCTCCGCAGATTTTCGAAAAAACAATTTGCCGGTAACGTTTTTAGGAATATAAAGAATAATCATTATTTTTGTCCTTTCAATTTCCGAAAATAAACAAAATGATACAAATAAAAGACTTTAAAAATTTTGACGGCAAGACCGTAGATACACAAGGTTGGGTGATGAATAAAAGAAGCGGCAAAGGATTGGAATTTATCATCCTGCGAGACGGCAGCGGATTTGCCCAATGCATTGTCAATGCTGATGATGTCAGCGAAGATATTTTTAATACGGCAAACAAACTGACACAAGAAAGTTCCGTAAAATTAAGCGGGAAAATCGTAAAAGACGAAAAACAAATCGGCGGTTATGAACTGCATGTTACCGATTTAGAACTCATAGGAACTTCGGTTGATTATCCCATCAGCAATAAAGAACACGGTATTGAATTTTTAATGGACCACCGACATCTTTGGTTGCGTTCAAAAAGGCAATGGGCTATTCTTAAAATCAGAAACCGATTGATTTATGCCATTAACACCTTCTTCCAAAAAGAAGGATTTGTGCAAACCGATTCGCCGATTTTCACACCGAATGCCGCCGAAGGATCCACAACATTATTCTCTTCAAAATATTATGACGATGATGCTTATTTAGCTCAAACCGGACAACTCTACGGCGAAGCAATGGCAATGGCAATGGGTAAAATATATACTTTCGGTCCGACATTCAGAGCCGAAAAATCAAAAACCAGAAGACATCTTTCCGAATTTTGGATGATTGAACCCGAAATGGCTTTTCATGACAATGCTATGAATATGGATGTGATTGAAAGTTTCTTGAAATACATTATTAATGATGTTTTGGAAAATTGCAAAACCGAATTGGAACTGTTGGAACGGGATACAACCGTATTCAAAAACATTAGTTCGGAACGGTTTCCGCGATTGACTTATGACGAAGCAGTTGACATCATCAAAGGGAAGAAAAAAATTAACGGTAAAACAAGTATTGAAGTTTTGGAAGCTGACTTAAAAGAACTTAAGCAACAAATTGAAGATAATAAAGCCGAAATTAAAGCTAAAGAAAAAGAAATTGCCGGCGGGGTTAAAAAGGGTAAACGCAACTTCCTGCAAAACAGAATTGACACATTAAAAAATGATATTCATAAACTTGAAATAAAAGCCGGGAACATTCCGAAATGGATTGAATCGGCGGCAAATTTTGAATACGGAAATGATTTCGGCGGTTCGGACGAAACGGTTATTACCATAATGTTTGACGTACCGGTGATGGTTTACAATTGGCCGCACAAAATTAAAGCATTTTACATGAAACGTGATGCTGCAAGTCCGGAACTTGCAAAAGGCGTTGACGTGCTTGCTCCTGAAGGTTACGGCGAAATTGTCGGCGGCGGCGAACGTGAGACCGATTTGAATTTATTACTTTCAAAAATCGAAGAACACAAACTTCCGATGAAAGAATTTGAATGGTATTTGGATTTAAGAAAATACGGTTCTGTTCCGCATGCCGGTTTCGGATTAGGATTGGAAAGAACCGTTGCTTGGGTTTGCGGAACACAACACATCAGAGAAACCATTCCGTTCCCGAGATATTACGGCAGATTGCGACCTTAAATTTAGTTGAAAGTCATAAAGTTAAAAGTCCGGTCATGCTGAACTTGTTTCAGCATCCGGCATAACAAAAAGAGGGCTTTTTTAAACAGCCCTTTTTTCATATATAAAATGAATTTCTACGATAAAATATCAGCATATTATACAGAAAATAAACGCAATTTGCCCCGGCGGAATACAAAAGACCCGTATAAAATTTGGCTTTCGGAAATTATAATGCAACAAACACAAATCAGTCAGGGAACGGCGCATTATTATAAGTTTATTGAAACTTACCCGACTGTTTTCGATTTGGCAAAAGCCGATGAGCAAGAGATTTTAGTATTATGGAAAGAACCGGGTTATTATTCCGGAGCACGAAATTTAC
>JAOZQB010000239.1 GCA_029932445.1 Bacteroidales bacterium
AAATATTTATCCTTTGTCAATAATCATTCCTGCACCTAAGGTTTCATTTGTAACTTCATCAATTAAAACAAAACTGCCGGTGTTTCTGTTTTTTCTGTATCCGTCATAGAATATAGGTTTAGCAGTTTTAATTTGAACTCTTGCGATATCATTCATCTTCACTTCTTTGTCATCGTAATTTCGTTCCAAAGAATTGATATCCATTTTAAATTTCACATCTTGAATAATACATTTTACATCATTAGTTGTATGTCGGAGTGCATATTTTCCTTTTAAAATCAAAGGTCTTTCGTTAAACCAACTGATCATAGCCGTAATATCCTGAGATTTACGCGGAAGATTATCAATTTTGGCAATCATATCTCCTCTGCTGATGTCAATATCATCTTCAATTGTAATTGAAACCGATTGCGGAGCAAAAGCCGTATCCAAAGTTTCGTTTAAAGTATCAATGGTTTTTATTTTACTTTCCAGCCCGGAAGGAAAAACCTTTATTTTATCACCTATTTTAAAAATTCCTCCGTCAATTCTGCCGGCATATCCTCTGTAGTCATGAAATTCATCCGATTGCGGACGAATAACATATTGAACAGGAAATCTTGCATCCACATAATTATTATCACCTTTAATATAAATATTTTCAAGTAAATATAACAAAGTTGTACCCTGATACCAAGTCATTTGTTTTGACGGTTCAACAACATTATCACCTTTTAAAGCACTGATAGGTATAAATTCAATATCTTTTACATCTAATTTAGGTGCAAACGACATAAATTGTTTTTTAATTTTTTCGTAAGCTGATTCATCATAATCAACTAAATCCATTTTGTTAATACACACTACTATATGAGGTATCTGAAGCAAAGAAGCAATATAAGAATGTCTTAATGTTTGTTCAATTACACCGTGTCTTGCATCAATTAATATAATTGCCAAATTTGCAGTAGAAGCACCGGTTACCATATTTCTGGTATATTGAATATGTCCGGGAGTATCAGCAATAATAAACTTTCTTTTGGGTGTTGCAAAATAACGATAGGCCACATCAATTGTAATACCTTGCTCTCTTTCGGCACGAAGTCCGTCTGTAAGTAGTGCCAAATCGGTTTCTTCGTTTCCTTTATTTTTGCTTGCTATTTCAATAGCTTCAATTTGATCCTGAAAAATTGATTTGCTGTCATATAATAATCTTCCGATAAGCGTACTTTTTCCGTCATCAACACTTCCTGCTGTCGTAAAACGTAAAAGTTCCATATCAAGATAACCGTTTGTATCTTTTTTTTCGTTACTCATTATTCAGTTAATTAATAATTTAATGAAATAATTAAAATATATTTGTTATTTTTAATGACGTTATCGCCTTTAAAAGACGACTTACAAATTAAAAATATCCTTCTTTTTTTCTGTCTTCCATTGCTGTTTCTGAACGTTTATCATCAAATCGTTGACCTCGTTCCGTTGTTCTTTCCGCTGCAATTTCATCAATAATATCTTTTAAATTATCCGCTTTTGATCGAGTTAAGCCGGTGTTTGTAATGTCTCCTATTGTACGACACCTGACATCAAGGGTTTCAATTTTTTCGGTTGGTTTTAATTGCATAAAAGGTGCTGCAGCAAGCAAAACACCGTCACGCTCAAATACCTCTCTTCTGTGAGTGTAATATAAAGAAGGAATTTCAATATCTTCCATATAAATGTATTGCCAAACATCCAGTTCCGTCCAATTACTCAAAGGAAATACTCTGAAATGTTCACCCATTCGTTTTTTACCGTTAAATATATTCCAAAGCTCCGGTCTCTGATTTTTAGGATCCCATTGTCCGAATTCATCTCTGTGAGAAAAGAAACGTTCTTTTGCTCTGGCTTTTTCCTCATCTCGTCTGCCGCCGCCCATTGCCGCATCAAATTTATACTCTTCGATTGCATCTAATAATGTCGTGGTTTGCAAAACATTACGACTTGCATTATAACCTGTTTCTTCCTGCACTTTGCCTTCATCAATAGTTTTCTGAACCGAACCCACATACAATTTTACACCGTATTTTTTAACTAAATCATCACGAAATTTAATGGCTTCATCAAAATTATGCCCTGTATCGATATGCAACAAAGGTATAGGAACTTTTGCCGGGTAAAATGCTTTTCTGGCAAGATGAAACATTACAATGGAATCTTTTCCGCCTGAAAACAGGATTACCGGATTATCAAATTGAGCAGCAACTTCTCTGAAAATAAAAATTGATTCTGCTTCTAATTCTCTTAAATGATTAAGATGATAATTGTTCATATATTATAAATTATTAGTATAAAGTTAGTAAGGTAAAAAGTTAAAAAGGCTGCAATCAGAAATAAAATAAAAAAAACTTGTTGTTTATTCAGTAGTCCTGATACATAATCAATTTAAGATTATTGCCTTTTATTTTCAAACTCCATTCCCAAATCTTATTCAAATTTCAAATTCTCAATCTTTACTTTTACATCTTCGGACTGTTCCACATGTAAACCGCATTCTTTTTTATCTTTGCTTTCCCACCACCACCGACCGGCTCTGATGTCTTCACCTTCTTTTACGGCTCTGGTACAAGGGGCACACCCGATGCTTAAAAATCCTTTATCATGAAGTTCGTTATAAGGAACATTATGATTTTTCAGATAATTTAAAACATCTTCTAAACTCCAATCTTTCAAGGGATTAAATTTTATTACTCCAAAAGTATCATTTCTTTCAAAAAAATGTAAATCCGTACGAGTTACTGATTGTTGTACACGCAAACCGGTAATCCATAAATCAACTTTTTCCAATGCTCTTGTCAGAGGAAAAACCTTACGAATATTGCAACATTCTTTTCTGTTTTCAATAGAATCATAAAAACTGTATATGCCTTTCCCGTTAACCATTTTCTCAACTTCTGCCTTTTCAGGAAAATATGCTTTTATTTTTTTACCGTATTTTTTATTGGTGATATTCCAAATTTTGTATGTTTCTTCAAACATTCGTCCGGTATCAAGCGTAAAAATCTCAATCGGTAAATTATTCTTAAAAATAATATCAGTTAAAACTTGGTCTTCTTGTCCGAAACTTGTAGAAAAAGCAATTTTTCCTTTAAATTCTTCAGCCAGAAATTCAAGTTGTTCATTTATTGAAAGATTTTGTATTTTTTTTGTTAAATTTCGAATCATTTAAATGTGTATTTCAATTTTGCTGTTCTTAATTGTAAGTTTTGAGTTAGTGTCTTTTCTGAATTTATTTTTTGTTTTAATTAAATTTACGTCTTTCGGAACTTTTGAAGTAACAATATATGAATTTATTAAACTGAAATTTGTGCTGATGAAATTATTTGACATATTTGTAATAACACTTATCGAGTTTGATAATTGTTTAACTGCTTGGTTTATTTGATGTCCTTTCAATTCAACAAAATTTGCAATATTTTTTTGTATTTCGATAACCAAATAATCACATTTCTTTCCTTTTATATCTAGACCACTACAATTGATATTTTTATCTTTCGGTTTATCAACATACACTTTAAGCACGGTTTTATTGTCTTTATTATTTACAATAAATTTATTTTTACTTTCTTCACATACAATAATTTTTCTTGTATATTCAATGCCGCAATTTCCGAAATTATACATCATTTCTAATTATCTTATTGAAATTTCATATCTGCTAAAGCATCAACCTCATCAGCAAAAATATCAGAAACACTGTCAATTTTTTCTGCATTAATTAATCTGTTTTCATAGTCTTTTATATCTTCTGCCGTTCCGTCGGAATGTATATAATAAACTGCAATATCATCAAAATCTATAAATTTTTCGGACTTTACGATTTTTTTAATTTCTTCTTTACGTTCCGACAATATTTTATTATCGGTTTTTCCTTTTTTCAATTCTTTTAACACATTATCTGCCTCAATTAAATTATTTAATGCCATTAAAATATACGGACTGTGTGTGTTTACGGTTAATGAATTATTATTTTTATATGTATTCTCTGTTAAAAAACTTACTAATCCTTTTTG